>DASWDC010000343.1:0-6186 GCA_036395655.1 Actinomycetota bacterium
TGTCGCGCGCCCACTCGCCGATGTGGGTCGAGGTCAGGTAACGGACGTTGTTCATGTCGAAGGCCAGCACCGCGCCCAGCTCGCTCGCGTCCAGCGCCTGGCGGGCGGCGAGCATGACCTGCTGGCCGTCGCGCACCTCGACGCCGAGGCGGTGCAGCTCGACCAGCAGGGGCAGCTCGCTGACATCCACGCCGAGCGGCATGCCGGCGACTCCGGCGCGGTTCAGCTCGGCCTTGACCTCGCGGGCGGCGCGCTCGAACAGCCCGGCCTCGGGGGTGACCGCGCCGCGGAGCCCGGTGAGCCCGGCGCGGGAGTTGGCCGGGTCGAGCCAGGGGCAGTAGAGGCGGTGGTGCTTGGCGGCGGAGCCGAAGTCCCAGATGACCGGCTCGGCGCCGCGGGCCAGCAGGGTGAAGGTGATCAGCTTGTCGCGCGCCCACTCGCCGATGTGGGTCGAGGTCAGGTAACGGACGTTGTTCATGTCGAAGGCCAGCACCGCGCCCAGCTCGCTCGCGTCCAGCGCCTGGCGGGCGCGAGCGAGGCGATAGGTGTGGAGGCGGCGGAAGTCGACCCGCTCCTCCCAGTCGACCGCCATCGGGCCGGGCGCGGCCATCCGCCGCGCCGCCGCTGCGTTGGTGTCGCTGTCCGCCACGGCCGGACCCTCCCTTCGCTGGTGCCTGCCTGCTCGCTCCCTACGGTGACCCTTCGAGGCCGGACATGCGCGCCAGGGTGTGGTAGAGGACCGCGAAGTCCTCCTTCTCGAAGCCGAAGGCGCGGGCTGCGGTGAGCAGCTCGTTGGTGGTCGCCGTGGCCGGCATCGGCACGTCGAGCCTGCGGCCCATCTCCAGTGCCAGCTGCAGGTCCTTCTGCATCATGTTGACGTCGAACCAGGCCTCGCCGGGCAGTTCCTCGACGAACGGGCCCCGGTACTTCATCGCTGGCGAGGCGATCACGCTGCCGAGCATGGTCCGCAGCGCCACCTCGCGGGGGATGCCGCCCTTCTCGGCGATCAGCAGCCCCTCATAGAGTGCGGCGAGCTGGATCGGGAGGCTCAGGTTGATGGCGATCTTCATGAGGGCGGCCTGACCGTTGGCGCCGACGTGGATGACCCTGGGTCCGATGTCGGTCAGCAGCGGGTGGGCCCGCTCGAAGGTGGCGGCCTCGCCGCCGACCATGATGGTCAGCTCGCCACGCTCCAGCGTGATGACGCTGCCGGAGACGGGCGCGTCGAGCATGCTGGCGCCGACCTGGGTGACCGTGTCGGCCAGCTCGCGGCTGAGGGCGGGGCTGACGGTGGACATGTCCACGTAGACCTGGCCGTCCCCGAGCCCGGCGATGGCGCCGTCAGGGCCGCCGGTCACCGCGCGGAGCGCGCTGGTGTCGGACACCATCGAGAGGGTGAACTCCGCCGCCTCGGCGACCTCGCGCGGCGAGTCCCTGATGGTGAGGCCATGGGAGAGCAGCCACTCGGCCTTGGCCTTGGTGCGGTTGTAGCCACCGACCTCATGGCCGGCGTCGAGCAGGCGCTTGACGATCCGGCTCCCCATGACGCCGAGCCCGATGAATCCGACCTTCATGGGGACCACCGCCGACGAAGACGACCGCTTGGACGACCGCTTGGACGACCGCCTGCCGCCGGGTTGCGATGATCCCGCCGGGCGGCGACGTCCGGCCTGGTCGGCGGCAACCGGTCGATGGTTCTATACGGTGGTCCCATGCCCTCCCCCGGGTCTGGTTCCTGCGCCGCGTTGATTCGTTCCCTTTACAATCGTTTGCTGACGCTAACCCTGCCCCTTACCAGTGTCAACTAATGGTCGCCGGCGGCGGCGCCGTAGAGCCGCGGACGACCAGCTCGGGGGTGAGCAGCAGCGTCTCCGCGCGGCGCTCGGGCCGGTCGAGCCGTTCCAGCAGCAGCGCGGCGGCGCGGTAGCCGAGGTCGTACTCGGCCACCCGCAGCGTGGTCAGCGGCGGCTGCAGCCGGTCGACGAAGGGCATGTCGTTGAAGCCGACCACCGACAGGTCCGCCGGGCAGGCGAGGCCCTGCCGCGCCGCCACGTCGAGGACCCCGAGGGCGAGCAGGTCGTTGGCGGCGACGATCGCGGTCGGGCGCGGCTGGGGGCTCGGAGGGCGCACGAGCGAGGCCCCGCCCACAGCAGCCGGTCGCTCTGGACGGCCGAGCGGCAGCCCCCCGCTGGGATGATCGCCGGCGGCGCCGCGGAGCAGCGTGCTGGCGGCGCGGGCGCCCTCCAGCTCGTTGAACTGCGCCGCCTCGATCCAGGCCATCGCGACGCCGAGCGAATGGGCGGCCTGGGTGAAGCCCGCCAGGCGCCGCGCGCCGGTCGAGGTGGTCTGCGGCCCGGCGACGTGGGCGATGCGGCGGTGGCCCAGCTCGTAGAGGTGCTCGACGGCCAGCACCGCGCCGGCGTGGTCGTCGGGGACGACCGCGAACGCGCCGACGTGGTCGACGGTGCGGTTGACCAGCACCACCGGGACCGGCCCGGCGGACAGCTCAGCGACCAGCGGATCACGGCGGCGGGCCATGGCCAGCAGCAGGCCGTCGACCCGGCCCTCCAGCATGATCCGCACCTCGCGGCGGGCGCGCTGGTCGTCGTTGTCGGTGTTGGCGAGCACCAGCGAGTAGCCGGCCTTGGCGAGCGAGTCCTCCGCGCCGCGGACCACTGGCGGGAAGAACGGGTTGGTGATGTCGGGGACCAGCATCCCGATCGCCAGCGAGCGGCGGGTCTTGAGCGCGCGGGCCATCCCGTTGACCCGGTAGCCGAGCGCCTCGGCGGCCTGCCGGACCCGCTCGACCGTGGCGGCGCTCAGCATCGAGGCGGTCTCGTCGTTCAGCGCCCGCGAGGCGGTGGCCACGTGGACCCCCGCCGCCCGGGCGACATCGCGCAGTCTCGGCGGCCGGTCGCTCATCTACCGCTCGCGCTCACTTCGCACTCGTTGAAACCGTCCGAACCCCGACAAGTTCCCATACGGCTGACGACAAACGATTGCAAACTGTGCGGCGCCCGTCAATCGGCGCTCCCCCGCCGCTCGCACACCAGCGGCACCGAGGCCACCGAGGGCGCCAGGGGCACCGGGCGGAGCGCCCTACGCCCATGGTGGACCGGCTCGCCGGGCGGCCCGGATCGCCTGCCAGACTCGCTCGGGGGTCGCCGGCATGTCGAGGTGGCGGACGCCGAGCGGCGCCAGCGCGTCGACCACCGCGCCCAGCACGGCCGGGGGCGCGCCGATGCAGCCGGCCTCGCCGAGGCCCTTGACGCCGAGGTCGTTGCGCGGGCTCGGCGTCTCCAGCTCCACCAGGTCGAAGGCGGGCAGGTCCGCGGCGGTGGGCGGGCCGTAGACCTGCAGGGTGCCGCTCAGCGGGTTGGCGTCGTCGTCGTAGCGGAACTCCTCGTAGAGCGCCTGGGCGACGCCCTGGGCGATGCTGCCGTGCAGCTGCCCCTCGGCCAGCAGCGGGTTCAGGATGTTGCCGGCGTCGTCCACCGCGACCAGCCGCCGCAGCCGCACCTGCCCGGTGTCGGTGTCCACCTCGACCACGGCGAGGTAGGCGCCAGACGGGTAGGTCAGGGCTCCGTCGTCCAGGTCGACCTCAGCGGCGAGCCGGCTGTTGCTGCCGCCGCGGTCGCTGGCGGCTGCCAGCTCCGCCCAGGTGCGGCTCACGGTCGGCGCGCCGGCCAGGTGGAACCGGCCGGCGTCGCGGTCGAGCACCACATCCTCGGGGCTCGCCTCCAGCAGGCCGGCGGCCAGCTCCACGGCGCGCTCACGCAGCGCCACCGCCGCGCGGTGGACGGCGACGCCGCCGCTCTGGGTGGAGCGGGAGCCGATCGTCCCGGCTCCGCGCGCCACCTCGGCGGTGTCGCCGCGGAGCACGGTGATCCGCTCCACCGGGATGCCGAGCTGCTCGCTGGCGATCATCGCCCAGGTGGTCTCGTGGCCCTGCCCGGTGGCGCAGGAGCCGGTGCGCACCACCGCGGCGCCGTCGCGGGTCACCTCCACCGCGCCGTACTCGCTGAGATGCTCCCCGCCGCCGGCCACCTCGACGTACAGCGCCACGCCGATGCCGAGCCGCAGCGGCCCGCCGCGCTCGCGGCGGCGTGCCTGCTCGGCGCGCGCCGCCTGGTAGCCTCCCGCCTCCAGGACCAGGTCGAGCGCCCGCTGGTAGTCGCCGCTGTCGTAGACCGCGCCGGTCGCGGTGGTCCAGGGGAAGGCGTCGGCGGAGACCAGGTTGCGGCGCCGCACTTCAACAGGGTCCAGGCCGGCCTCGGCGGCGAACAGGTCGATCGCCCGCTCGATCGCCATGGTCGCCTCCGGCCGCCCGGCCCCGCGGTAGGGGCCGACCGGCACGGTGCTGGTCACCAGCGAGCGCCCTCCGGCCTCGACCCTGGGGATCGTGTAGTTGCCGCAGGCGAGCTGCCGGACCCTGGCCGGCAGGAAGGCGGAGAACCGCAGGTAGGCCCCGGCGTCCTGCAGCACCCGCACGCGGTAGGCGAGCAGCGTCCCGTCGCGGCGGCCCCCCAGCTCCAGGTACTGCACCTGGGCCCGGCCGTGCGACAGGCCGAGCATGCTCTCCGAGCGGGTCTCCACCCACCGCAGCGGCCGCCCGACCCGCCGCGCGAGCCACGCCAGCAGCAGCTCCTCTGGGTAGGGGTTGCCTTTGGCGCCGAACCCGCCGCCCACCTCGGGGACGCGGACCCGCACCCGCGACGGCGCCATCCCGAGCGCCCCCGCCAGCAGGTCCCGCACCTCGTGCGGCCGCTGCGTCGAAATCCAGAAGGTCAGCGTGGAGAGGGCGCCCGCCCGGTCCCCCTCCCCGTCGGCGCCCGCACGCCCGGCAGCGCCCGCGTCGCCGTCGCCACTGGCGCCCCAGACCGCCGCGGCGGCGCGGCCCTCCAGCGGGCAGGGCGCCAGCCGCTGGATCACCTGTCGCTGGCGCACCACCACCTCGCAGCCGTCGAAGAGGGCGGCGTTCGGCTCCTGATCTTCGCCCTCGCCCACGCCCACGGCGAAGGCGAGGTTGCTGCCGACCTCGGGGAACAGCAGCACCTCGCCGCGGTCGGCGGCCTCCACGTCGGGCACCGGGTCGAGCCAGTCGTAGTCGACCTCGACCAGCTCGGCGGCGTCCACGCCCTGCTCCCGGGTCTCGCTGACGATCGCGGCCACCGGCTCGCCCACGAAGCGGACCACCCCGTCCGCCAGCCAGGGGCGCGCCATCCGCTGCTCCAGCACCGGCGGCGCCGGCGCCAGCGGCGCGAGGTCCACGTCGGCGGCGGTCACCACGGCGAGGACCCCGGGCGCGGACGCCGCCGCCTCGGTCCTGACCGCGACCAGCCGCGCGTGCGGCTCGCTTGAGCGCACATAGGTCACCCACGCGGCCCCCTCCAGGTCGAGGTCGGCGACGTATGGCCCGACGCCGCGCAGCAGCCGCTCGTCCTCGACCCGCCGCAGCGGCTTGCCGAGCACGCGATGCTGGTGGCCGGACGACCCATCACGCATGCGAACAATCTACGCGATCTCGCGTCGCCGCATGCGAACGATTGCCAGCAGCCGCCAGCACGCACGGCGTGGCGAGCACGGACCTTCCTCAGCCAGCTCGATGCCTGCCCGATCGCGTCGGGAGGCACAGCGCCAAGCCGCCCCGGTCCGATACCGTAAGGCCATGGCTGTCACCGCGCGGGTCGAGCACGTCGGCAGCCTCCTGCGCCCGTCCTACCTGCTGGAGGCGCGGGAGGCGCGTGACAGCGGGCGGCTGGACCCGGCGGCCTTCAAGGCGGTTGAGGACCGGGCGGTCAAGGAGGTGCTCGCCCTCCAGCGGGAAGTCGGGTGCCCGGTGGTCACCGACGGGGAGCTGCGGCGGGACTCGTTCCAGAGCGAGCTGGCCGCGGCAGTCGACGGGTTCGCGGGTGTCGACATGGACGCCTGGCTGTGGGGCGAGTGGCACGCCGGCGCGGAAGGGCCCGGCGACCTGACGGTGGCGCGGCCCGCCGCGCTCGGGGTGGTCGCGCCGTTGCGGGCGCGGCGCCGCCTCGCGGCCGAGGAGTTCACGTTCGTCCGTGGCGTCGTGGGCGACGACCCGCACCGGGTCGCCAAAGTGACCCTGCCGAGCCCGAGCCTGTTCGCCAATCTGTGGTCGCCGGCCGAGCATGCAAGCGGGCGGAGCGATGCCGTCCATGGGAG
>DASWDC010000344.1:0-3586 GCA_036395655.1 Actinomycetota bacterium
GACCGGCGCCATCGTCAGCACCACCGGGTCGCAGCCGGCGCGGTGCCCGGCGACCGCGAGTGCGGCGTGCGCCCTTGTCAGCGGGTTGAAGCTGCCGGCGAACAGCGCCGCGGGCGGTTGGCGCAGCGCGCCGCCATGCCCTCCACCTGGAACGAGGGCACCCACGACCGGCTCAAGGCGGGGCGGGCCGGGCTGGCGAGCGCGGACCAGCGCGGCGGCCAGCGGCGCGAGGCGCCGCCGTTCCGCCGCGCCGAGCACAGGAGCGGGCGAGGATGCCATGCCCTCCAGCATGGCACGGGGTTATGCGGCGGTCGTCCGCGTCGGGGTGTGGCGGTCAGCTCCGCAGCTCGACCGGGACCACCGTCAGTTCGAGCAGCTCGCCGCCGCGGAAGACGCGCACCCGCAGGGGGCGGCCGATGGCTTCGGTGACCATCAGCCGCTGCAGCGCGCCGGCGTCGGCGACCGGGGTGCCGTCCACGTCGACCAGCAGATCCTCGCGGCGCAGGCCGGCACGGTCGGCGGGGCTGCCGGGGACCACCTCGACCACCTCGACGCCGTTGTCGCGGTCGAGTGCGCGGGCGGCCCGTGGCGGCAGCGGGCGGCGCCCGCCGGCGACGCCGAAAAAGGCGCGGCGGAAGCGGCCCTCCTGCATCAGCGCGGCGATGATCCGCCGGGTGGTGACGTTGATCGGCACCGCCAGGCCGAGCCCGACCCCGGCGACCGCGGTGTTCACCCCGACCACCCGGGCGCGGCCGTCGACCAGCGCCCCGCCGGAGTTGCCCGGGTTGAGGGCGGCGTCGGTCTGGATGACGTTCTCGACCATGCGGCTGGCGCCCCCGTCGCTGGTGGGGAAGGAGCGGCCAAGCGCGCTCACCACCCCGGCGGTGACCGAGCCGCGCAGGCCCATCGGGTTGCCGATGGCCACCACGAGCTGGCCGACCCGGAGCCGGTCGGCGTTCCCCAGGGACACCGGCTCCAGATCGGCGCCGCTCGCGCGCACCACCGCGAGGTCCGAGAGCGGGTCGCGCCCGACCACCTCGAAGGGCAGCTCCCTCCCGTCGGCCAGGATCGCCCGGCCCCGGGTCGAACCGTCCACGACGTGCGCGGAGGTGGCCAGGAACCCGTCGGGGGTGAGGACCACCGCGGAACCGGCGCCCTGCGCCTGCCAGCCGCCCGGCACCCGCCGGCTGACCCGCAGGCTCGCCACCGAGGGGAGCACCCGCTCGGCGACCGTGCTGACCACCATCGAGTAGGCGTCGAGCGCCTCGTCGTCGGACGGGAGATCCAGCCCCGTACCCGCGCCGTTGCGTCGGCCGTCTGTGGAGGAAATGCTGCTCACCGCTGCCTCCGGCTTGCTCTGCAACATCGTAATGTTGTAATGATGCCAGCTGTCCGGCCATTCCGCTTGCGCGGGTGTACGTGACAGGCCGGATTTGCCTAAACTATGCGGCCATGCCGGCTGATGCGGAACTGCTGGATGCGGTTCACCTGGCGGTCCAGACCTCCCCGAGGAACCTGACCCTGCGCCTGCACCTCGGCTACCTGCTGCTTGAGGCGGGCAGACCGGTCGAGGCGCTGGAGCAGTGCGCCCTCGTCCTGGTCCGGGTCCCCGACCACGGCCAAGCGCTGGAGCTGGCCACCCGGGCCGCCGCCGACGATGCCCGGCGCGCCCTTCCGGCGCTGCCGCGGCCGCCTCGGGCTACCGGGTTCCGGGTTGAGCCGGCGCTGCTCAACTTCGCCAGCGTCGGCGGCATGACCAGCGTCAAGCGCCAGCTCGCCGCGATAGCCGAGGTGAGCGCGAGCCCGCTGCTGTATGGCCCGCCGGGCTGCGGCAAGACCTTCATCGCCAGGGCGCTCGCCGGCGAGCTGGGTGCGGGGTTCCTGGCGGTCAAGGGCAGCCGGATGGTCGAACGGTGGGACCGCGACGGCCGCCACGCCCTCTCCGAGGCCTTCGCGCTGGCGCGGGCGAGCGTGCCGTGCCTGCTGTTCCTCGACGGGCTGGACGCGCTTGCCCGGAGCGCCCGCGACGTGACCGAACAGCTGCTCGCCGAGCTGGTCGGCGTTGGCGACCAGGACGGCATCACCGTGGTGGCGGCCTCTGAGCGGCCCTGGGAGATCCCAGCGCTGCTGCGAGGCCCTGGCCCAGCTGGGCGCCGGAGTCCAGCTGCCGGCCACGGCCACGGCCACGGTCAGGGCCTGGGTCTGGGTCTGGGGCGGGGCTGGGGCCGGGGCGGGGTCGGCCCGCGCCTGCTGGTGCTCCCGCCCGACCGCGTGGCACGACAGGCGATCATCCGCGGCGCCCTGCGCGGCCACCCGCTCGACGAGCTGAACCTCGCCGCGCTCGCCGGCCGGACCGAGTACTTCTCCGCCACCGACCTGATCGCCCTCTGCGACGTGGCGGCGCGGGTCGCCCTGCAGACCGCGATGACGCGCGGTGTCCGGCCGATCGGCATGGACGACTTCGACCGCGCCCTGCGCCAGCTCCAGCCAAGCCCGCTGGCCTGGTTCGGCCTCGCCCGCGACTCCCTGCAGCACGGCGGCGAGGACGCCCTGGACATGGACCTGCGCGCCTACCTGCGCACCGTGATCCCCAAGGGCGCCGCCTGAGGCCCCGAGCCCGAGGCTTCAGGCCTGGGGCCCGGCGTCAGGCCAGTCACCCCGGCGCCCCGGCGTCGGCCACTGCCTCGGCCTCGATCTCGACCCGCCAGCGCGGATCGAGCAGGGCGGCGACGACCACCATGGTGGCCGCCGGCCTGACCGCCCCGAAGATCTCGCCATGGGCACGCCCGACCGCCTCCCAGTCGGCCGGGTCGGTGAGGTACATCCGGGTCCGGATCACCTGCTCGGGGCCGGCGCCCGCCTCGGCCAGGGCGGCGAGGATGATCTCGAGGCAGCGGCGGGCCTGAACCCCCGGGTCGGGGTCGCAGGAGCCGTCCGGCCACACCGGCGCGGTGCCCGAGACCAGCACGCGATCACCCACCCGCAACGCCCGGCAGAAGCCGATCGTCGGCTCAAAGGGAGATCCCGAAGCAATGTGGGTGCGCTGGATGGTCATGCTCGGCTCCTTCGATCGGTGGCTGCCGCTGGTCGCGGTCAGCTTCACGCGAGCGTGAGGTCGCCGGCTACCCCCGCCGCGAAATTGTGGATAACGTGCTTGGCGAGGAGAGGAGGCCCCATGCAGCCGACGCGCTCGTTCCTGGAATCCATCGGCCTGCCCGGCGGTGACGCGTTCGATCTGCCGACCTCGGAGCGGCGCTTCCCGGACGGCGGCCAGTACCGCGTCGAGATCCCCTCGGTCGAGGGTCCGGCCGCGCTGGAGACCGTCCTGGCCGAAGGCGCCCGCCGGGGGGTGCGCATCCACCGGATCAGCCAGGGCAGCGGCATCCAGCTCCTCACCGACGAGGAGATCGAGCGGATGGTGGCGCTCGGCGGCGAGCGCGACGTGGAGGTGTGCCTGTTCACCGGGCCGCGGGCCAGCTTCGACACCGGCGTGCAGGCCGCGACCGGCTCGGGGCGGGTGGTCGCGGGCGCCCTGCGCGGTGCCGACCAGCTCGCGTACGGCGTCGAGGACGTGCTGCGCGCCTGC
>DASWDC010000345.1:0-2489 GCA_036395655.1 Actinomycetota bacterium
GACACCCTCGACGTGATCGAGCCGCTGCTGGACGGCCACGTGGACACGGTCGCCGGGCGCCTTCGCGACGGTCTCGACAGCCTGCGGGCGAACATCCCGGACGAGGGCGCCGAGGTCCGCGGCCACGGCCTCTGGCTCGCCCTGGAACTGGGCGGCAACGGCAACGGCGGCGACACCGCGAACGCGACCGTCAGCGCGAAGGAGGTCGCCCGGGCCGCGCTCAGCCGCGGGCTGGTCGTCAATCCGGTCACCGAGACCGCGCTGCGCATCGCCCCGCCGCTGGTGATCGCTGAGGCCGAGATCGACGAAGGCCTCGCCCGGCTCGGCGGCGCGCTGGAGGAGGTGGGCGCATGTCGGTGAAGGTCGACCGGCAGCGGGCTCTCGCCAAGCTGCTGCGCAGCCGCCAGGTCGGCAGCCAGGCCCGACTGCTGGAACTGCTGCACCTCCAGGGCTTCGACGCCACCCAGGCGACGGTCTCGCGCGACTTGGAGGACCTCGGCGCGATCAAGATCCGCGACGCCGAAGGCCACCCGGTCTACGCCCTGCCGGAGGCCGGCGACTCCGAACCCGGCCAGCGGGAGGAGCTGGAGCGGGCACTGACCCTCTGGCTCGAATCTGCCGTGCCCGCCGGCAACCTGGTGGTGCTGCGCACCCCGCCGGGCCACGCGCACGCGCTCGCCGTCGCGCTCGACCAAGCCGCGATCGACGACATCGCCGGGACCGTCGCCGGCGACGACACCGTGCTGGTCGTCTGCGCCGACGGCATCTCCGGCAAAGCCATGGCCCACTGGCTGCGTGCCATAGGGTCGACCTCCCCGGTCCCCGGCGGGGAGCGCCGAGGCCAGGCCGCCCGGCCCGACGACGCCGCGCGGCCGTCTCCCACCAGCAGCACCATCGCCACCACGCATTCGATCTTCCGAGGAGCCTCAGCATGACCGGTCCGACCGTCCCCAACCCGGCCCAGCCGGCCCCGTCTCAGCTTCCTGACCCATTGGGGGGCCCCGCGGCCACAGTGGAATCGGCTCGCGGTACTTCCGGCCGCGGGACCGCGCTCCCCGAACCCCCCAACGCCGATCCCGACCTGGTCGTGCTCGCCTACTCCGGCGGCCTCGACACCACCGTGATCGTGCACCGCCTCACCCACGAGCATGGCCGCCGGGTCGTAGCGCTGCTCGCCGACGTCGGCCAGGGCGAGGACCTGACCGCGCTGGCCGCCCGGGCGCTCAAGGTCGGCGCGGTCGACGCCGTGGTGGTCGACGCGCGCGAGCGGTTCGCGCGCGACTTCCTCACCCCTGCGATCGCCGCCAACGCCCTCTACGAGCGGCGCTACCCGCTGGTCTCGGCCCTGTCGCGGCCGCTGATCGCCCAGCTCCTGGTGGAGGAGGCCCGCCGCCGTGGCGCCGGCGCTCTCGCCCACGGCTGCACCGGCAAGGGCAACGACCAGGTCCGCTTCGAGGTCAGCTGTGGCGCCCTGGCCCCCGACCTCGAGGTGCTCGCGCCGGTGCGGGACTGGGCCATGAGCCGGCCCGAGGCGCTTGAGTACGCCGACAAGTACGGCATCGACCTCGGCTGGATCAGCGTTGACAAGCCATATTCGGTCGACCAGAACCTCTGGGGCCGCACCATCGAGGCGGGCGTGCTGGAGGACCCCTGGAGCGCTCCGCCCGAGGACGCCTTCGTCTGGACCTCCTCGCCGCTCATCGCCCAGGGCGCGACCGACGTGGTGGTCTCCTTCGAGGCCGGCGTCCCGGTCGCCAGCGACGCCGGTTCGGGCGAAGGTCCGGTGCACGGGCTGGAGGCTGTGCTCGGGCAGTTGAACCGCCTCGGCGGCGGGGCCGGGTTCGGGCGGGTGGACATGATCGAGAACCGCCGCGTCGGCATCAAGAGCCGCGAGGTCTACGAGGTCCCCGGCGCGCTGGCCACCATCGCCGCCCACCGCGAGGTCGAGGACCTCACCCTCGACCGCGACGTGCTGCATGAGAAGGCCAGGGTCGAGCTGCGCTACGCTGAGCTGATCTACGACGGGCTCTGGTTCTCGCCGCTCCGCGCCGCCTTGGACGCCTTCATCGCCGAGACCCAGAAGACCGTCACCGGCGAGGCGCGCCTCCAGTTCTCACCCGGCAGCTGCCAGGTGACCGGCCGCCGCGCCGCCCGCCAGCTCTACCGCCCCGACCTGGCCACCTACGCCGAAGGCGACGCCTTCGACCACGACGCCGGCCGCGGCTTCGTCGCCCTGTGGGGCCTCCCCGCCCGCACCTGGGCCAAAGTCCAGCAGGAGGCCCTGTCCTGAGCCAGCAAGGCAAAACCGGCGGCGGGCCGCTGTGGGCCGGCGGGTTCGCCGGATGGCCCGACCCGTCGATGTGGGCCTACACCTCGTCGCTGGCGGTCGACCGCCAGCTGTGGCGCGAGGACGTCGCCGGCAGCCGCGCCCACGTCCGCGCCCTGGTCAGGGCCGGCGTGATCGGCGCGGATGAGGGCGCCGCGCTGCT
>DASWDC010000346.1:0-15551 GCA_036395655.1 Actinomycetota bacterium
AGCACCAGGTGGGCGGTGTCGCGGCCCGACCCGCGCAGGGCGAAGCGCAGCACCTCGAACGGTTTCGAGGGCCGCACCGGCAGCGGTCGGTAGAAGGTCGTCCCGGCCGGCTGGAGCTGCTCGGCGACCGCGCGGGTCACCCGCGTCCGGGTGCCCGCCTCCGGGTCGACCACCTGGTAGCCGCGTCGCCGCCACAGCAGCGCCACCGGCGCCCCGCCCTCACGAATGGTGCCGGCGATCGCGCCCACGTTGGTGCGCCACCAGCGGGCGTCGGGGTCCAGGCGGATCATCCGGGTGCGGAAGCGGGAGGCGAGCGCGATCCGCTCCAGCGGGTCGAGCATCGTGTCGGCGGCGTCGGCGCCCCGCGGCGCGGTCACCTCGATGTCCTCGGCGTCGCCGACCAGCCGGGCGACCGCCAGCCAGCGGTCCCGGTCGATGACCTCCGGCAGTCCGGCGAGCGCCGGCTCCAGGACCGCCTTGAGGGTCCGCGACGCGTGCGCGAGGGTGTCAGCGTCAGCCTGGCGGCGGGCGGCCAGCTCCGCGGCGACCTGCTGGCCGCGGGTGACGATGCGCCGGTCGATCGCGTGCAGGAAGCGCTGGTTGTGGCCGACCAGCAGGTCCCAGAGCTGCCCGGCGCCGAGCAGGTCGGCGGTGGAGCGGGCCAGCACCACCGCGCCGTCGGCGCTGTCGAGCCAGTCGCGCTCGCTCATCGCGATCGAGTCGCCCGCCTGAAGCGGCTCCGCCAGCCCGCTGGGGGCCACCGCGCCACCGATCACCCGAACCCACAGCACGCCGTCGATGGAGCGAGCGCGGTCGCCGGGCGCCAGCTCCACGCCGCGTGCGGCCTCCAGGTGGACGAAGTCGCGCGGCGGCAGCTCGTCGCGCAGCGCCTCGGCGATCGCGGCCACGCCCACGTCGATGCCCCAGGCGAGGGCGCGCTCCTCGCTGGTGAGCTGCTCGGCGACCCGGTTCTGGACCCACACCTCCCGCTGGGCGATCAGCAGGGAGCCGAGCGGGATGTGGCGCACCACCGCGCCAGGCAGCGGCCGGGCGACCAGCGTGTGGGCCGGTCCGGGCGGCGCCCCCAGCAGGATCGCGCCCTCGGGCAGGCGCGCCAGGAAGTGCAGCCGCCCGCGCTGGTGGCCGTTGTCGCGCGCCACCGCGAAGACGTCGAGGTGGCCGCGTTCCACCAGCCAGACCGCGCCGGGTCCCTCCAGTGAGAGCTTGCGCTCGGCGGGGGTCTCGATCCGTTCGCCGAGCACGGCGAGCAGCGGCAGGCCTCGGGTGCGCTGCCGCGCCTGCGCGTGGGAGATGCGGGTCAGCATCGGCATGCGGATCACAGCTCCCGCAGCAGGTCGGCGTAGGGGCCGTCGCAGCCGATCAGCTGCTCGTGGCGGCCCCGCTGGACGATGCGGCCGCCTTCGAGCACGAGGATCTCGTCGGCGTCGCGGATGGTGGACAGCCGGTGCGCGATGATCACGCAGGCGCAGCCGCGGCGCCGCAGGTTGTCGTCGATGCGCTTCTCGGTCTCGGCGTCCAGCGAGCTGGTCGCCTCGTCCAGGACCAGGACGCTGGGGGAGCGCACCAGCGCACGGGCGATCTCCAGGCGCTGGCGCTGCCCGCCGGAGAAGTTGCGGCCGCTGTCGGAGACCATGCTGTTGAGGCTGCCGGGGCGGCTGGCCACCTCGTCGTAGATGCTGGCGTTCTTGAGCGCATTCACCACCGCCTCGTCGCTGATGGTCGGGTCCCACAGCGTGACGTTGTCGCGCACGCTCCCCTCGAACAGGAAGATGTCCTGGTCGACGAAGGCGACCGAGGCCGCCAGCGTGTCGCGGGGCAGCTCCTCGCGGGCCTTGCCGTCAAAGCGGATCGCGCCGGCCCAGGGCTCGTACAGGCCAGCGACCAGGCGGCTGACGGTGGACTTGCCGCTGCCCGACCCGCCTACCAAGGCGATCCGCTGGCCCGGGCCGATCTGGAAGGAGAACTCCTTGAGCAGCGGGTCGGCCAGGGGGCTGTAGCCGAAGGTGACGGCGTCGAACTCGAGGTGGCCGTCGAGGCGGCGGCCGGTGGGCGGGACCGGGGTCTCGAACACCGGCGCGACCGGGAAGCGCTCCACGTCGCGCAGCCTGGTCACGTCGGCGGCCAGGTCCTGGATCTTGGGGCCCAGGTTGGTGAGCTGGGTGACCGGCCGGGTGAAGCTGGTGACCAGGACCTGGAAGGCGACCAGCAGGCCGATCGACAGATGCCCCGATATCGCCCGCAAGCCGCCGACCAGCAGGACCAGCGCGCTGAGCAGCATGGCCAGCAGCGGTGCCACGATCGACAGGATCGCGCTCGGCGTCCCCATCCGCTGCTGGCCTGAGACCACCTTGGCCTGGAAGCCGGCCCAGCGGCGGAAGTAGTCGTTCTCGCGGCCGGTCGCCTTCATCGTCTCGATCAGCTGCAGGCCGTTGAAGGAGGTGACGACCAGGTTGGCGCGGTCGGCGCGGAGCTTGGACACCGCGTCCTTGCGGACCCGCGAGACCCAGCGCAGCGCCGCGATGTTCAGCAGCGACATCGACACGCCGATGAGGGTCAGCTGCACGTCGTAGGTCCACAGCAGGACCGCGTACACCACCACCAGGAAGGCGTTGATGGCCGCCGAGGCGACGTCGCGCGACAGCACCTCGGCGACCAGGTCGTTGGAGGAGACCCGGCGGGTGATGTCGGCGGCGTTGCGCTGGGTGAAGAACACGATCGGCAGGCGCAGCAGGTGGCGGACGAAGCGCGCGGCGCTCACGATCGAGGTCATCAGCTCGGCGCGCAGCAGGAAGGTCTGCTGGATCGCGGTCAGCCCGGCCAGCAGCAGCAGCACCACCAGCATCGAGGCGAGCAGCGGCGGCACGATCGACTGGTCGCCGTTGGTCAGGACGGTGTCGACGAACACCCGGGTGAAGGCGGGCACGGCGAGGCCGCAGGCGACCAGCAGCAGGCTCGCGACCAGCACGATGAGCATCGCGGCGACAGTGCCCGGCCGGCGGGCGCGCAGGTCGTCGATCACCCGCACGGGCTTGCCGCCGGGCTGGAACTCCGGGCCGCGGTCGAACAGCATGGCGATGCCGGTGAAGCAGCCGTCGAGTTCCTCGAAGGAGACCTTGCGGCGGCCGCTGCCGGGGTCGTTGAGGAAGAAGGCCGGCTTGCCGAGGCGCCGGCGGCCTTCGAAGACCACGAAGTGGTTGAACTTCCAGAACAGGATCGCCGGCGGGCGCGCGCTGACGAGATGCTCGACGTCCATCTGCATGCCCTTGGCGGTGAGGCCGTAGCGGCGCGCCGCGCGCAGCACGTTGGCTGCCTTGGAGCCGTCGCGGGACACGCCGCAGGCGGTGCGCAGCTCCTCCAGCGGCACGTAGCGCCCGAAATAGGCCAGCACCATCGCCAGCGCGGCGGCGCCGCACTCGACCGCCTCCATCTGCAGCACCGTCGGGGTCTTCACCCTCCGCCTGGCTCGCCGCCAGGGCGGCACGGCCCAGCGCCGGCGCGGCCCCGAGCCGGAGCCGGCGCCGGGCTCCAGCACCGGTGCGGTCTCCACCTGCGCTCCCGCGGTCATCTCGGTCTGTCCCCTCTCAGCTCAGCTCGGCAGCACCCAGTCGATAGGCCGCTGGCTGGGCAGGTGCACCAGCGCGGTCACCTCGACCTGGGAGTCGATCCGGTAGGGGGGGCCGGTGCCCGTCGACCACTTGAGGCCGCTCACCGTGCGCGGGTCGATGCTCAGGTCGACCATCACCGCGATCGGCGAGCCGGCCGCGCTGAACTTGCCGGCGAGCTGGTCGTTGCCGAGGAAGCCCGCGACCTGGCGGCGTGTCTGGGAGAACTGCCCGACCGCGGTGACAGTGCCGCGCAGCACCCCGAAGGCGGCCGACGGCGCCGCGCTGACCTCCAGGTCGACCTGGTCGCCCGGCCGGATGAAGGCGGCCTTGTCGGCTTCGGCGTAGAGCATCGCCAGCAGGCGGTCGTGGGGGTCGTCGGTGCGCTCGACCAGGATCACGGCGGTGCCGACGGTGACGTACTGGCCGCTGGTGACCAGCACGTTGGTGACCTGTCCCGAAAACGGCACCCGCACCACCTGGGTCTGGCCGTCGCCGGTCACGATCGTGGCGATCGGGGTGCCCGCCACCACCACGCTGCCGGTCTGGGGGAACACCTTGGAGACCAGCCCGCTGACCGTGCTCTGCACGGCGCTGACGCCCAGCGGGTGGGTCAGGATGCCCGGCGCGCTGACGCTGCGCGGCACCTCCCCGGCGAACGCCCAGGTGGCGCCGAGGCCGACCACCACCAGGAAGGCCAACACCACCAGCCAGGCGCGGGCGCCGGTGAGGCGGACGGCGGTGTCCAGCTCGTCGGGGGAGCGCAGGCTGCTGAGCGCCTTAGGCCGGAATTCCATACTTGGGCACCTCTCGTGACCGCTCCGGCGGCACCCGGCTGCCGAGCAGGAACTCGCCGACGCTGGACTCGGCGAAGAAGTCGAGGCCGGTGGCGGCGGCGAAGTCCTCGGCGTCGCCGCCGCCCAGCCCGCACGGCGCCAGCCCCATCGCTGTCGCCACGCAGTACATCGTCATGTAGACCACCCCGACGTGCTTGAGGATGGTGGCGTAGGCCATCGTCTGGTACTTCCACATGAAGCGGCCGAAGCGGGCCGCGACCACGATCAGCACCTGCGGGGTGGCCTCCATCACCCCGATCCGGCGACCGACCATCAGCAGCCGGCGCACCGCGTGCTCGGTCGCCGGGAGCGCCTCCAGCGCGTGGTCGTAGGGGTCGTAGCGGTACATCCCGGCGGCCAGCCCGGCGACGTTGGCGACCACCGGGTACAGCTCCAGCTCGTAGACCGATCCGCCCGACGGGTAGGGCCGGCGGGTCAGCTCCTGCGCCTCGCCCGGCCGCACCGAGATGACCCGCGCCGAGCGGAACAGGAACTCGCCGAGCTGCGCCAGGGTGATCGGGTGCCGGTCGTCGTGCTCGCGGATCGAGCGGCGCTCCTCCAGCACCTCGGTCAGGGTCGGTTCGGCGACCCGCAGCCGCTCCAGATCGGGGCGGGCCAGCGCCAGCCGCCGCCCGCTGCTGCCGCCGCCGCTGCCGCTGCCGCTGCCGCTGCCGGAGGCGGAGGCGGAGGCGGAGGCGGGCTCGTGGCGGCCGGGCAGCGGCGGGACCAGCTCCTTGGCCCAGTAGGTGCCGCCGTAGGGCAGGTCGTGGCGGCCCATGCGGACGCGGGAGTGGAACCACGCCTCGTGCGTGCTCCACTGCCGCAGCCGCAGCTCGGTCTCCTCGGCGTCGCCGGCCGCGACCGCGAAGCCGTACCCGAGCAGGGTCCGCAGCACCCGGCTCGCCGCCGCCGCTGGCATCGCGCCGGTTCCGGGCAGGGCGCCCGGCCGCTGCGGGCGGACCAGGCCGCAGACCAGCTCGGCGACAGCCGGGTCGTGGAACGTCAGGGTGGCCTTCGCCCGGGGCGACTCGGCCACCAAGCGGTCGTCGTCGCGGCGCAGCACCGTGAAGCGGGACAGCACCACCTGCTCGGCCGCGCCCGCGTCCTCGCGGCCGACCAGCGGGTGGGGCGCGTGCGGCAGGATCGACAGCAGCGGCCGGGCGCCCTCCACCCGCTCCAGCTCCAGGGTCGTCTCCAGCCAGCCGCCCCGGCGCAGCCGGGCGAGCAGGCCGTGCAGGCCCAGCACGCCGGCCTCGCCGTCGTGGCGGCCGACCAGCTCGGTCAGCTCGGCCTCGCTGGCTGGCTCCTTGCGCAGCCGCTCGATGACCGCCTGCAGGCCGGGGCTGAGCCCGGCGAACCGCTCGCCGCGCAGCTGCACCAGCAGGGTGGCGGTGCTGTCGGTCGCCGCCAGGGTCACGCCCTGCCGCAGCTGCACGACCTCGCGGAGACCGGCGGCGGTCTCGGGATCGGGTGGCGGGATGGGCACGTGAAGCTCCTTTGTGGTCCGTGTGGTCCGTGCCCGCACTTCAGAAGAAGACGCTGCGGGGGTTGAGGTCCTGCTCGCGGTGGGGCGCCTCCAGCCAGCCGAGCCGCACCGGCACGTCGTAGAGCCGTCCCGGCCCGAGGCGGCGCCAGAAGTGGCGCATCCCCGGCACGATCACCTTGGCGACGTTCAGCTCGATGTCGGGGCGGCTCTGGTCCAGCACCAGCACCTCCAGCCCGGCCGCCCCGGCCCGCGCCAGGCAGGTCTCGATCTCGTCGCGGAGGTCGGCGCCGTCGCGGCCGTCGCTGTCGCCGGGGCCGGGCCCGGGCCCGCGATTCGCCCCGGCGACGCGCGCTGAGGCGCCCGGGGCGGGCCGCAGCCACGGCTCCTGCTCGACCCGGGCGGTCTTCCACCACTCCAGGACGTACTCGTCGTCCTCCCAGTAGATGGTGCTGCCGTCGGGGAAGCGCTGGCTCACGATCGGCAGGAACTGGTTCAGCTCGGTGAGGGCGCGCAGCAGCCCCAGCCGCCGGTCGAGGTGGGCGCCGAACCCGAGGATCACGTCCTGGACGGGGTGGTCGAGCCGGTGCGAGACCGCGGCGAAGGTGGGGACGCCGAGGTCGCTGGTGATGTCCAGGACCCAGAGGCTGCGCCGGTTCGCGTCGTAGTAGTCGCGCAGCTGGTCGATGTAGGGGTCGTGGAGGCGGTCGAGGTCGACGCCCGGCCGGCGCAGGCGGTTGTACCACCACAGCGCCACCGCGTCGCGTTCGACCAGCTCGCAGAACGCCTGCAGCACCGCCTCCTCCAGCACGTTGCCGGAGGAGTTGCCGTTGCCGTCGGGGAAGCAGAACAGGTGCCGGTAGAGGTCGGGGTGGCCGAACCAGGCGTAGGCGGCGGGGACCAGCCGCTCCCGCTGGCGGGTCAGCGACCAGGCCGGCGTCCAGGCGATCGGCTGGCTGGGGTCGTAGGGGCGGGGGACCTGGTTGTAGCGTCCGCCGGACGACTGGTTCCAGCGGATCCGCTCCGCGTACTGCGCCGGCGAGTAGCCGAGCAGCTCCGGCAGGAACACCGCCTGGTCGGGGCCGAGCTCGTCGAAGCTGCCCTGGACGGTGGGACGGTCGTCGCGCCAGACGCCGCTGTAGCGCTCGATCGCCTCGCACATGCCACTGACCCGCGCCTGGATGTCGGTGCGGCCCTTGCCGCCGCTCTGGCCGCGGAGGTTGCGGCGCAGCATGGCGATGTTGTCGCTGGGCAGGGCGAAGTTGTGCCCGGCGGCGTAGCTGTAGGTGATGCCCTCGTCGGCGTCGTTGAGCGAGCTGAGCTCCCGCACCACCCCGGTGATCGGGCTGATGTGGCGCTCCAGCCGCCTGTAGGTCTCGTCGGGGCGCATCACCCGGTGGCCGCCCTCGCGGCCGAACGCGACCGGCTGGGACCGCAACGCCACCCTGGCGGGCCGCTCGCGGGTGAGCGCCGGGTCGCCGCAGCCGGGGCACTGCGGCTGGCGGATCAGCCGGTGGTGGGCGAGCTGGAGGGTCTGGGCGTGGAGGCTGACGATGGTGCCCTCCAGCGCCGGGCAGGCGCCGGTCGCGGCCAGCTCGGCCACCGCGCCGGCCACCAGGGCGGCGGCGAGCTGCCGCGAGGGCGGCAGCGCCGCCAGCGACACGCGGATGACCCCCAGGTCGGAGGGCGAGCGGAAGCGGAGATACTGCTCCACCATGCGGTTGCCGTCCAGGCGCTGCGCCAGGCACTGCCAGCAGCCGGTCTCGCCCGGGACGAAGCAGGGGCCCGCCCAGACCTCGGCGCCGATCGGCTTGACCAGCAGCCAGCGCCGGTCGGCGGCGCGGAAGGCCGCGTCCAGCTTGCCGAGCAGCGGGTCGAGGTACTCGTCGGTCACCACCACCGCCAGCGCCGCCCCAGGATCGGCCCCGGCCTCGTCCCAGTCGGCGAGCCGGACGGTCATCCCGGTCTCGCGCAGGGCCGCCACCACCTCGCCGGGGTCGGCGTCACCGACGGTGGTGACGGCGACGGTGGTCGCGGCCAGCTGCCCGGCCGCCGCCACCGGGTCGATCCCGCGCAGGTCCCAGGCGGCCACGGCGCGGACGTCCAGGCGGTCGCCATGACCGTCGAGGCCGTCGGCGAGATGCCCGAACCGCTGGTATTTGGTGAGGGCGAGCACCAGGTCGGCGAACGACACCTCGCCCTCCAGCGCGGTCACGATCTCCCCGACCGTGTGGCGCCCGTCCAGGTAGGGCAGCACCGCCACCGCCGCCGCGCCCTGCACCAGGTAGTGCCGCTGCTCGGCGACCAGGAACACCCGGTCCCCGAGGGTGAAGGGCTTCAGGTGGGCCTTGAGCCTCGGCCGCTCCATCCCGCTGGCGCTCATTCGGCACGCTCCGGCATCGTCGTCCGTCGCCGCGGCGCGCCCACCGTGGTTCTCATAGATCTGAGACCTTCGGAAGGACCTTGTCGATGAACAGGCGCAGGCTGCGTTCGGCCAGCTGGCCGCCGACCGCGCCGAAGTCGACCTGCCAGAAGATCGTGTCGAGGCCGGCGGCCTCCTGGAACTCGTGGAGGCGGTCGACGATCCGCTCCGGCGAGCCGACCATGGCGCTGCCCGCCTCCCGCCAGGCGGTCGGGGTGAGGCCGCGCAGGAAGTAGCTCATGCCGGTGTAGGACTGGTAGTCCTTGGAGCGGGTCGCGTTCCACGATTCGGTGGCGTCGAGCCAGACCCGGAAGTACTCGGTCATCTTGACGTAGCCGAAGCCGGCCTCGTCGGCGACGCGGCACAGCCGCAGCACGTCGCGGTAGTAGTCGGTGGCGGGCTTGGTCTGCGGGCTGGCGTCCGGCAGGAGCGAGATTCCGAACTGCATGGTGCCTCCTGTACGGGTGGCGGCGGGGCCGGACCGGCGGCATTGGGGGCGGGGGTTCGGGGCTTACGTCACTCCTCTGGACCTCCCCAGGTGAAGGTGAACAGGGCGACGGCGAAGGCGCCGACGGTCCAGGCGCCGAGGACCACGGCGACACGGCCGAGCTCCCAGCTGCCGGCGACCTCGGCGTGCTGGAAGGCGGCGGGCAGGAACACCGAGCGCAGCCCCTGCGCGAGCCACTTGAGCGGGAACAGCGCCGCGACCACCTGCAGCGCCTTGGGCAGGGAGCTGAAGGGGACGAAGACCCCGGAGATGAACTGCATCGACAGGAACGGGAGCTGCACCACCGGGGTGGCGACGCGGGCGTTGGGCGCCATCCGCGACCAGGCGATCCCGAGGGTCGCGCAGGCGGTGGTGCCGAGCAGCACCACCCACCCGAGGGTGACCCAGTGCCCGGCGGTCGCCGGCCAGCTCAGGTGGTACAGGGTGGTGCCGACGACCAGCAGCGCCAGCACCTCGAGCAGGGTGACGGCGTAGATGTTGATCAGCTTGCCGAGGAAGTAGGCGGCGCGCGGCATCGGCGTGCCCGCCAGGCGGTGGAGGGTGCCCTCGCTGCGTTCGGCGGCGATGCCGATCGCCAGGCCGCTGAAGGTGGTGCTCATGATGCCGGCGGCGAGGATCCCGGCGACCAGGACCTTCTTGACCGACACCCCGGTGCCGGCCACTGTGCCGCTGTACATCGCGCCGATGAACACCAGCAGCACGATCGGCAGGGCGAAGGTGAAGATCACCGCGATCGGGTTGCGCACGTAGTTGAGGACCTCGTTGAGGACCTCGACCTTGGCATGGGAGAGGCCGACCCGGAGGACGCCGGGGAGGGGCCGCTCGGCGGGCGCCGCGAGCGGGTTGGCGGTGCTCATGCCAGCGCTCCTTCCGGTGCCGTCTCCGCCGTCGACCGCCGCGGGCCGCTGCTGATCAGGCGGAGATAGACGTCTTCCAGCGAGGGCCGCGCCACGCTCAAGCCGGGCAGCTCCCGGACGCCGTGCTGGCGGGCCCAGACGATCAGCTTGGCGACCGCGTCGGTGGGCTCGGCCGTGCGGAGGGTGACCAGGCCCTCGTGCACGGCCGCCTCGGGAAGGCCGGGCGGCAGGTCCAGGCCGGCGAGCATATGGGGGAGCGAGAAGCTCACGTGCGCCTCGCCGCTGGCGCGCCCGCCCAGGGACTCGGGCCTGCCTTCGGCGACGATCCTGCCGCCCGACAGCACCGCGACGCGGTTGGCGAGCGCCTCGACCTCGTCGAGGTAGTGGGTGGTGAGCAGGATGGTGACCTCGCGGGCGGCCAGCTCGCGGATCAGCTCCCAGGTCTGCCGCCGGATCGCCGGGTCCAGCCCGGTGGTCGGCTCGTCGAGGAAGATGAGCCGCGGGTTGCCGACGATGCCGAGCGCGATCGCCAGGCGCCGCCGCTGGCCGCCGGACAGCTTGGCGGCCCGCTCCCCGGCCTTGTCCCGCAGGCCGACCACGCCGATCACCTGGTCGGTGCCGAGCGGGTCCGGGTAGAAGCTGCGGAAGTGGGCGACCAGCTCGCTGACGGTCAGCTCCTCGAAGGCGCCGGTGTCCTGGGGGACGATGCCGATCTGGGCGCGCCAGCGGCGTCCGGCTCTGGCGGGGTCCGCGCCGAGCACCGACGCCTCGCCGCCCTCGCGGCGGCGGAACCCTTCGAGGATCTCGACGGTGGTGGTCTTGCCAGCGCCGTTCGGCCCGAGGAGGGCGAACACCTCCCCGGCCTGGATCTCGAGGTTGATCCCCCGGAGGACCTCGAGCCGGCCGTAGCGCTTGCGGAGCCCCCGGACGGCGATGGCCGCGCTGGACATGGCAACACCTCGAATCCGCCCAGATGCCCCGGGATGGAGGTTCGGAGTCGCGGTGCGCGCGCGCGAACGTTGTCCTTGTCAGGGGACCAATGCGCCATTACTGTGGAGACGCGCACGTGCTTCCTGGCTGCATCCCGGAGCGTGCCTGGTAGGAGTGAGCCTGGCGTTGCGACGATCCAGACCTTCGTCGCAGCGTCAGGCTCATGGTTGTAGCGGCGGAACCTGACGACGAATTCGCTTATCCAGCTTATTTCTGACTTTTTCGGCGGATCAGACCTGGCGCGCAAAGGCTGTGTAACAGGAGGCTACGGAACGCCCGTGAGCTGGGCAACCCCGAAATTAGGGGACTTGAACCCGTAGGCGTTTTCCGCTACCACCCCAATACACCTCGGCGTCGCTACGTATGGTGGCCGCGCCCGTACGCTACGCCGCTGAGTTCGTGGCGCCTACGCCACCTCGGCGCGGTTGCGGCCGGAGCGTTTGGCACGGGCCAGGGCGGTCTCGGCGCGGCCGAACAGGTCGGTCCACAGGTCGCCCTCCTGATACTCGGCGACCCCCAGGGAGGCCGAGAGGGCGACCCGTTCGGTGCCGATCGCCTTGGTGAGCGCGGCGGTGCGCAGCCGCACCCGCTCGGCCACGTACCAGGCCGGCTCCAGCCCGATCCCCGGCAGGATCAGCACCCAGGTCGCGCCCTCCCAGCGCCCCGCCGTGTCGCCACCGCGGCAGGACTCGTGCAACAGGCCGGCGAACAGCTGCAGCGCCTGGTCCCCGGCGGCGTATCCGACCGCCTCGTTGACCCGCGCGAAGTGGTCCAGGTCGGCCAGCACCAGCGCGACCGGCTCGGCGCCGGCCGCCGCCCGCCGGCACGCCGCCGCCAGGCGCTCCGCGCAGGCGCGCCGGTTGGCGAGCCCGGTGAGCGGGTCGGTCCACCCCGCCCCGCCGCTCTGGAGGCCGCCGGGGAGCTGGCGGGGGAGCGCCGTGTCGGCCTCGTCGAGCTGGTCGTGCACCGCTTTCGCGCGCAGCGCCAACCCGACCCTTGTGACCAGCTCCAGGCCGCCGAGCAGCGGCTCCGGCAGGACCGGCCCGGCCGCCTCCGCGCCGGCCTCCGCCTCCGCGCCGGCGGCGGGAGGCGGCAGCGGTGGGACCGGGAGGAACAGGATCTGCGTGGCAAGCCCGGCAAGCTCGCGCTGCAGCGTCACGTAGAGGTCGTCGCCAGTCTCCCCGGGCAGCAGCGGGTCGAGCAGGATGACCGCCGGCCGCCACGCCCTCGACAAGGAGACGGCATCCTCGGCGGAGGCGGCCTCCAGAACCTCGTGGCCCTCGGCCCGCAGGGTCGCCGCCGTGTCCGACCGGGCCTGGTCGGACGACTGGACGATCAGGAGCAGCGCCATCCCCTCCTGAATCGGCCTCCGTCCGCCACGGGCTGAGCGCGGGCGGGGACACACCTGGGCGCGGATGGCGGGGACGGTGCCACAATACGGGTTCCTGACCGACCGCTCCGACCGCTTGAAAGGCGCATCGTTGCTCGTCCTGGGGGTCGACACCAGTACGCCGGTGACCAGCGTCGCCGTGGGCACCGACGCGGGCCCGCTGGCGTCGGCGGCCGTGCGCAACGACCGTGCCCATGCCGAGCTGCTGGCCCCGCTGGTCGCCTGGACGCTGGAGCAGGCCGGGATCGACGGCTCCGCCCTCGGCGGGGTCGCCGTCGGCGTCGGCCCAGGGCTGTTCACCGGCCTGCGGGTGGGGGTCAGCGGCGCCAAGGCGCTGGCGCAGGCGTGGCGGCTGCCGATGGTGGCGGTGCCGAGCCTGGATCTCCTGGCGTTCGCGCAGCGTCACGCGAAACGGACGATCTGCGCGATGATCGACGCGCGGCGCGGCGAGCTCTTCGCCGCCCTCTACCGGCCGGTCCACGGCGGGGTCGTGCGGGTGACCGACTACCAGGTGATCCGCCCCGACCAGCTCGCCGCCGGGCTGCAGGCGCGGGGCGGCAGCGTGCTGCTGTGCGGCGACGGCGCCCTGCGCTACCACAGCGCCTTCGAGCACCTCGGCGAGGACGTCGAGGTGACAGGACCCGGCTGGGCCGCGCCCTCGGCGGTGGCGCTGGTGGAGCTGGCGCTGCTGCGCTTCCACCGCGAGGAGTTCACCCATCCCTTCGACGTGTCCCCGCTGTACCTGCGCCGCCCCGACGTCGATCCGGCGGTCGAGCGCCGGCTGGCGGCCGAGCACCACGCCGCGAAGGGCGACGCCGCGAACGCGGCAGCGGGCACGCATGAGGCTGCGGGAGCCTGACGATGGCAACCCTGTTCCCCCCACGCAGCGGCAGGCTGGACGACCCGGATGTGCCGCTCGACGTCGAATTGACCCAGATGCGCCGGCGCCACATCCCGCAGGTGCTCGACATCGAGCGGCAGGTCTACCCGCGGCCCTGGACGATGACGCTGTTCCTGTCCGAGATCGTGCAGAGGTCCACCCGCTTCTACATCGTCGCCCGCGCGTCCCGCCGGGTGGTCGGCTACGCCGGCCTGATGATCTTCGGCGACGAGGCCCACGTCACCAACATCGCCGTCGACCCCGCCGCCCACCGCCGCAAGATCGCCTCCCGCCTGCTCTACGCCCTGGTCACCGAGGCCAGGTGCCGCGGCGCCACCGCCTGCACCCTGGAGGTCCGGGTCGCCAACCACGGCGCCCAGGGCCTCTACCACCAGTTCGGCTTCGCCCCGGTCGGGATCCGCAAGAACTACTACGCCGAGACCGGCGAGGACGCCCTGATCATGTGGGCCGAAGGCCTCCAGACCCCCGCCTACGAGACCCGCCTCGCCGAACTGGCCCGCCGCATCCCCGAACCACGCGAGGCCCGGTAAGCCTGTGCTGATCCTGGGGATTGAGACATCGTGCGACGAGACCGGCGTCGCGCTGGTCGAGGACGGCACGGTCGTCCGCTCCAACGTGATCGCCGACCAGCAGACGCTGCACGCCCGCTACGGCGGGGTGGTGCCCGAGGTCGCCTCCCGCGCCCACGTCGACCTGCTGCACCCGGCGGTGGAGCAGGCCTGCGCGCTCGGCGGCGTCCACCTCGGCGACGTCGACGCGATCGCGGTCACCATCGGCCCCGGGCTGGCCGGCGCCCTGCTGGTCGGGGTGGCCGCGGCCAAGAGCTACGCGCTGGCGCTGGACCGGCCGCTGCTCGGCGTCAACCACCTGATCGGGCACGTCTACGCCAACGTCCTCGACCATGGCGCCCTCCCCCTGCCGGCGGTGGTGTTCGTGGTCTCCGGCGGGCACACCAGCCTGCTGGTGATGGACGAGCAGGGAGCCTTTCGGGTGCTCGGCCAGACCATCGACGACGCCGCCGGCGAGGCCTACGACAAGGTCGCGCGGGTCCTCGGCCTCGGCTACCCCGGCGGCCCGGTGATCGACCGGCTCGCCCGCGAGGGCGACCCGGCGGCGGTCCGCTTCCCGCGTGCCCTGATCGACGACGGCACCTATGATTTCTCCCTCTCGGGCCTCAAGACCGCCGTGCTGCGCCACGTCCGCGCCCACCGCGTCGACAGCGGGGAGAAGCTCAACGTGAACGATGTCGCCGCCTCGTTCCAGGAGGCGGTGGTGGACGTGCAGGTCAGCAAGATCCTGCGCGCCGCCGCCGAAGCGGGGATCGACACCGTGCTGCTGGCCGGCGGGGTCGCCGCCAACTCGCGCCTGCGCGCCCGGTTGAGTGAGGAGGCGGAGCGGCGCGACGTCCGGGTGCTGGCGCCCTCGCCCGCCCTCTGCACCGACAACGGGGCGATGATCGCCTGCGCCGGCTGGTTCCAGCTCAAGCGCGGCGAGCGCACCCCGCTCGACGTCGGCGCCGACCCGAACCTCCAGATCGTCCCCGGCGTCGGCCGCAGGGCGTCGCGGCGTCCCAAACGGCGTGGAGGCACCACTAGCACTCGGCATGAGTGAGTGCTAACATCCCCGCCGGAACTGTAGTATTAAGGGGTACTTGACAGCCCCAGCAGCGGAAACCTTTCGGCCCACCCTATCGGGCGGGGCCATCACGGCACGAGGAGGAACGATGGGCGTCAGCCTGCAGCCGCTCGAGGACCGGATCGTCGTCAAGCCAGGTGAAGGCGAGGAGACCACCGCCTCCGGCCTGGTCATCCCCGACACCGCCAAGGAGAAGCCCCAGGAGGGCGAGGTCGTCGCGGTCGGCCCGGGCCGGTTCGAGGACGGCAAGCGTATCCCGCTCGACGTCAGCGTCGGCGACACGGTGATCTACTCCAAGTACGGCGGTACCGAGGTCAAGTACGGCGGCGAGGACTACCTGATCCTCTCCGCGCGTGACGTCCTCGCCATCGTCAAGAAGTAAGTCGGGAGGACACAAGTCACATGGCGAAGCAGCTGCTGTTCGGCACAGACGCGCGACGGGCGCTGGAGGCGGGCGTCGACAAGCTCGCCAACGTCGTCCGCGTCACGCTCGGCCCCAAGGGCCGCAACGTGGTCCTCGACAAGAAGTGGGGCGCCCCCACGATCACCAACGACGGCGTCACCATCGCCAAGGAGATCGACCTCGAGGACAACTACGAGAACCTCGGCGCCCAGCTCGCCAAGGAAGTCGCCACCAAGACCAACGACGTCGCCGGTGACGGCACCACCACCGCCACCGTGCTCGCCCAGGCCCTGGTCCACGAGGGGCTGCGCAACGTCGCCGCCGGCGCCAACCCGATGGGCCTGAAGCGCGGCATCGAACGCGCCGTCGAGGCGGTCGCCGAGCACATCCGCAACCAGGCCCGCGAGCTGGAGACCCAGGAGGAGATCGCCTCGGTCGCGGCCATCTCCGCCCAGGACGCCGAGATCGGCCGCATCATCGCCGAGGCGATGGACAAGGTCGGC
>DASWDC010000347.1:0-3682 GCA_036395655.1 Actinomycetota bacterium
CCTGGTCGGCGGAGAGGCTACCTTCGAACTTGTCGGGGACGATCAGGACGCGCACGGCGGTACGATACCTGACCAGCCTGCCGGTGCCAGCGAACCAGCAGGGACGGAACATCTCGACGATCACCCGGAACAGCGGGAGCCAGGAGGCGGGGATGGCGGAGCCCGAGTCCGTGGGCCAGCGGGTGCTGCGGGCCCTCAACCCGCGGCGGCTGCCGACGCGAGCGCGGACGTGGCGCGCGGCAGCGGCGTTCGCAGCGCTGGCGGTGGTGCTCGGCGCGCTGGGGTTCTGGGTGAACCACAGCTATCTGCAGCCGGCGACGCTGACCGCAATCCTGGCGGTGCTGTGGGGTGTGCGCGCCGCGTTGGTTCGCTGACTCGCCGTGGACGCGGGAGAGACGGCTGGAGGCGATGGCGATGGCGCTCGATCTGGACACTGGTTCGCTGCTGGCGGGCCTGGAGACCACCCATGGACAGCTGGGCCGGCTGCTGGCGGACCTGGAGGCGGCGAGCTGGGCGCTGCCGGTCCCAGCCACGCCTGGCTGGTCGGTCGGTGACCTGGTGTCGCATGTGGCCGAGGGCGACCGGGCGGCGCTGGCGGCGCTCGGCGGGACGCCCTCCTTCGACCCGGCGTCCTGGACGGGGATCGACGACTGGACCGCCGCGCAGGTGGCGGCACACGCCGCCGAGCGGCCCGAGGAGCGGCTGGCCGCCTGGGAGGCCGCCTCCGACGAGCTGCGCGGCGCCCTCGCCGGGCTGGACGAGGCCGGCTGGCGGGCGCGGGTGCTGTGGGTGCTCGGCCCGGTGTCGGCGCGGACGGTGGCGCAGCTGCGCCTCCAGGAGGCCTGGCTGCACGGCCACGACCTCGCCGGGGCGGCCGGGGCGTCCTGGGCGCTCGACCCGGTGACGCTTGGCTGGATAGCCGACATCGCGGCTCGGGTGATCCCCGGCGGGCTGAGCCGCCGCGGCCAGGCAAAGCCGGGCGCGGTGATCCTGCTGCGCCTGGACGGCCTCGGCGAGTGGCGCCTCGGCGGCACCGCCGGCGAGCGCCCCGCGCCGGACGCCACTCCGGACCTGGTGCTTGAGGCCGAGCCGCTGCCGTTCATCCTGCGAGCGGCGGGCCGCCGCCGGGACATCCCCTGGCACGCCGCGGGAGACGAGGCGCTGGCCGCCGCCGTGGCGGCGACGATCTTCTCTGTTGGCTAGTTCGTAGTTTTCGCCGCGAATGCGCTGAATTGCAATCCCGCGCAATCCTCAAGGGTCTGGAACACTTGGGAACCGCGCGTGGGGGTCTCGCCGCGAGCGACAACGGCGACTAAGGTGATAGGTGAAACTGATCATGGCCATTGGCAAACCCGATGCCCGAACGAGCCCGGGAGCAGCACGGTGAGCGACCACGACGAGGTCACCACGGGCGGGATGCTCGATCAGCTTCCCGACCCGGATCCCCAGGGAACCAGGGACTGGCTCGACTCCCTCAGCGACGTCGTCGAGCGGGAAGGCCCGGAACGGGCCCGCTTCCTGCTACGGCGGGTGCTGGAGCACGCGGCCACCCTGCGGGTGGGGCTGGCGCCCCCGCTCTCCACCGACTACCTGAACACCATCCCCGCCAGCGCCGAGCCGGGCCACCCCGGCGACGAGGCGCTGGAGCGGCGCCTGCTGTCGATCACCCGCTGGAACGCCGCCGCGATCGTCTCGCGGGCCAACAAGCCGGAGCTGGGCCTCGGCGGCCACATGGCCTCCTACGCCTCGGCGGCGGAGCTGTTCGAGGTGGGCTTCAACCACTTCTTCCGGGGCAAGGACGGCGACCACCCCGGTGACCAGGTCTTCTTCCAGGGCCACTCCTCCCCCGGCGTGTACGCGCGGGCCTTCCTGGAGGGCCGCCTGACCGAGCGGCAGCTCGACCGCTTCCGCCAGGAAGCCGAGCCCGGCGGGCTGTCGTCCTACCCGCATCCCCGGCTGATGCCGGAGTTCTGGGAGTTCCCGACGGTCTCCATGGGCCTTGGTGCGATCAACGCGATCTACCAGGCCCGCTTCAACCAGTACCTGGCGCGGCGCGGGTTGGCCGACAGCGCCGGGTCGCACGTATGGGCGTTCCTCGGCGACGGCGAGATGGACGAGCCGGAGGCGGTCGGCGCCCTCGGCGTGGCCGCCCGCGACGAGCTGGACAACCTCACCTTCGTGATCAACTGCAACCTGCAGCGCCTCGACGGGCCGGTGCGTGGCAACGGCAAGATCATCCAGGAGCTGGAGTCGCTGTTCCGCGGCGCCGGCTGGAACGTCGTCAAGGTGATCTGGGGCCGCCGCTGGGACGAGCTGCTGGCCAGCGACCCGGCCACCGCCGCCGAGCTGGTCGCCAGGCTGAACGAGCTGCCCGACGGCGAGTGGCAGACCCTGGCCGCCGAGAGTCCCGCCTACGTCCGCGAGCACCTCTTCGGCGGGTCGGAGCGGCTCCGCGCCCTCGCCGACGGCCGCAGCGACGAGGAGATCATCGCGCTGACCGTCGACCGGGGCGGCCACGACCTGCGCAAGGTCTACGCGGCCTACCACGCGGCCGTCACCACCAAGGGCCGCCCGACCGTGGTGATCGCCCAGACGATCAAGGGCCGCGGCCTCGGCCGGGAGTTCGAGGCCCGCAACAGTACCCACCAGATGAAGAAGTTCGTGCGCGGCACCCTCAACACCTTCCGCGACCGGCTGGAGCTCACCGACATCTCCGACGAGGCGCTCGCCGACGGCTACCCGCCGTACTACCGCCCCGCCGAGGGCTCCCGGGAGCTGCGCTACCTGCTGGAGCGCCGCGAGGCGCTGGGCGGCCCGGTCCCCCGCCGCCAGGTCCGCGCCCAAGCCCTCGACCTGCCCGGCCCCGACACCTACAAGCGCCTCAAGCAGGGCTCCGGCAAGCAGCTGGTGGCCACCACGATGGCGCTGGTCCGGCTGGTCAAGGACCTGCTCAAGCACCCGGACGTCGGCAAGCGGATCGTGCCGATCATCCCCGACGAGGCGCGCACCTTCGGGATGGACTCGCTGTTCCCGGAGCTGAAGATCTACTCGCCGAAGGGGATGACCTACGACGCGGTCGACCGCGAGCTGGTGCTCTCCTACAAGGAGGACGCCCGCGGCCAGATCCTGCACGAGGGCATCACCGAGGCCGGCTCGACGAGCGAGTTCCACGCCGCCGGGACCAGCTACGCGACCTTCGGCCTGCCGATGATCCCGCTGTACATCTTCTATTCGATGTTCGGGTTCCAGCGCACCGCCGACCTGATGTGGAGCGCCGCCGACCAGCGCGCCCGCGGCTTCCTGATCGGCGCCACCGCCGGCCGCACCACCCTCAACGGCGAGGGCCTGCAGCACCAGGACGGCCACTCGCTGCTGATCGCCTCCACCAATCCGGCCTGCGTCGCCTACGACCCGTCGTTCGCCTTCGAGATCCCGGTGATCGTCGCCGACGCCCTGCGCCGCATGTACGGCGAGGACCCCGAGGACGTCTTCTACTACCTGACGGTCTACAACGAGCCGTTCGTGCAGCCCCCGATGCCCGAGAGCCTCGACGAGTCGCTGATCCTCCAGGGCCTCTACCGCTACCGCATCGCCGGGGACGGCCACGCCCACCGCGCCCAGATCGTCACCTCCGGCAGCGCCATGCCCCAGGTGCTTGCGGCCGCCGACCTGCTCGCCGCCG
>DASWDC010000348.1:0-4327 GCA_036395655.1 Actinomycetota bacterium
AGACCCGCGGCGCCAGGGGCCTCGCCTGGGTCGCGGTGGAGGAGCACGGCCTGCGGTCCCCCCTCGACAAGTTCTTCGCCGAGGGCGAACGCGCCGAGCTGCGCCGCGTCACCGGCGCCCAGCCCGGCGACCTGGTCCTGATCGCCGCCGACCGCACCCGCCTCGCCCAGACCATCCTCGGCGAGCTGCGCACCCGCCTGGCCGCCGAACGGGGCCTGATCCCCGCCGACCGCTGGGCGTTCGCCTGGATCACCGACTTCCCCATGTTCGAATGGAACGAGACCGAGGGCCGCTGGGACGCCGCCCACCACCCCTTCACCTCGCCCAGCCCCAAATGGGAGGAGCGCTTCGACGACGCCAAGGACGAGGCCACCGCCCGCGCCTACGACCTGGTCCTCAACGGCTACGAGCTGGGCAGCGGCAGCATCCGTATCCACCAGGCCGACCTGCAGCGCCGCGTCTTCGCGGTCCTGAACATCACCCCCGCCGAAGCCGAGGAGAAATTCGGCTTCCTGCTCCGCGGCCTCTCCTTCGGCGCGCCCCCACACGGCGGCTTCGCCTTCGGCCTCGACCGCCTCTACATGCTCCTGGCCGGCGAGCACTCCATCCGCGACGTGATCGCCTTCCCGAAGACGCAATCCGGCTCAGACCCCCTCACCGGCGCCCCCACCGAGGTCCCCGCCGACCAGCTCGCTGAGGTCCGCCTCCGCACCCTGCCCCCACCGCCAGCAAAGCCGAACCCTGCGGACTGAAGGGCGCTGGCGTCAGCGGGTGGTGAGCAGCGGCTGGTCGCGTTCCAGCAGGTTGGCGAAGCTGGACTGCTCGAACGCCTGGATCGAGCGGCTGACCATGCCGACGATCCCGACCGGGTCGCGGCCGATCGCGGTCTCGGCGGCCAGGACCAGGCCGTGGACGCCGTCGAGCAGGGTGTTGGCGATGTCGTTGGCCTCGGCGATGGTCGGATTGCGGTTGCTGACCATCGACTCCAGCAGGTTGGTCGCCACGAACACCGGGCGGTGCCAGCGGTTCGCGCGGCGCACGATCGCCTTCTGGTAGTAGGGGACGTGCTCCAGCGGGACCTCGCGGGAGAGGTCGCCCCGGTCGATCAGGACCGCGTCGGCGGCCGCGATGATCCCGTCCAGGTTGCGGACCCCGGCGCTCGACTCGATCTTGGCGATCAGCCCGGTCCCCTCGGTGAGCAGCGAGCGGACCAGCGCGACGTCGTCGGCGCAGCTGGCGAACGACAGCGCCACCTGCTCCACGCCCCGGCGCAGGCCGAGCACGATCGCCTGCTGGTCCTTGACGCTCAAGGTCGGCAGCTCCGGCGACGGCTCGACGGTGACCGCCCGGTTCGCTCCGACCCGCCCGCCGCTGGTCACCACCGCCTCGGCCATGCCGCTCGCCGGGTCGGCGCTGTCCACCCGGACCCGGGTCACCTCGACCTGGGCGCCGTCGAAGTCGATCGCGATTCGGTGACCCGGCGCCAGCGAGGTGAACACGCTGGCGGGCCGCAGGGTCAGCGTGGCGGCGGTCCCGTCGACCTCGGCGGCGACGAGCTGGACCGGCTGGCCCTCCTCCAGCGCCAGGCCGCGCGCGACCGGCCCTGTGCGCACCTGGGCCCCCTCCAGGTCCAGGCAGAGGGGCTTCCCGGTGGCGCGGCGGACCAGGTCGATGGCACCGTCGAGGGTCTCGAAGCGGGTGTGGGACAGGTTGATCCGGAACAGGTCCACCCCGGCACGGTCCAGCTGCCGGATGACGTCCTCCGACATCGACGCCGGACCGAGCGTGCACAGGATCTGGATCTTCACCGACCGTCCGCCCCCAATTCAGGCCACCGCCAAACCAGCTCAAGGCGCTGTTCATCAGCGCCGCTGCCACCATGCCGGGTCCGCACCAGCGGGCGTACCTGCGAATGACGTGCCCGCAACACGGTCAATGCTGTAGGGCAGAGGCGGTACGCTGCGGAGGGCTTCGCTGCGGAGGCTTCGCCACCGTCGCCCCGGACGCCCTGGTCGCCGTCGGGTTCCTGGAGGTCATCGAATTGCTGTTCTTCGTGTTCGGCACCGGCCGCTGCGGGTCGACGCCGGTGATCGAGGTGCTCGCGCGGCACCGGGACGTCGGCTTCGTCTCCAACGTCGACGACAAGTTCAGCTACCTCAACCTCAACGGCCGCTGGAACAACACGCTGTTTCGCCGCTCGGCCCCGCGCGACCCGGGGCTGCTGCCGATGGCCGGCCGCTCCCGCCTCTTCGAGCTCGGCCGCCTGCGGATCTCCCCGTCGGAGGGCTGGGAGGTGCTGGAACGGCAGGTCTCGCCGATGTTCAGCCATACGTGCAGAGATCTCGTCGCCGGCGACGCGACCCCCTGGATGGCCAAACGCGTCCAGGGCTTCTTCGAGCGCCGCATGGCCGCCCAGCACAAGCCGGTCTTCGGCCACCATCTCACCGGCTGGCCTCGCGCCGGGCTGCTGCGGGCGGTCTTCCCCGAGGCGCGCTTCATCCACGTGGTCCGCGACGGCCGCGCGGTGGCCAACTCCTGGCTGCACATGCCCTGGTGGAGCGGGTACAAGGGCCCGGACAACTGGTATCTCGGTCCGCTCCCCCCGCACTACCAGCGTGACTGGGAGGCGTCGGGCCGCTCCTTCGTGGTGCTCGCCGGCCTGGCCTGGAAGCTGCTGCTGGACGCCTTCGCCGACGCCCGCGCCGCCACGCCGCCCGGCCAGTGGCTGGAGGTCCGCTTCGAGGACATCCTCACCGAACCGCGCAAGCAGTTCGAGGCGATGCTGGAGTTCCTCAACCTCGACTGGACCCCCGCCGTCGAGGCCGGCTTCACGCGCTACCAGTTCCAGCAGAGCCGCGGCGACGCCTTCCGCCGCGACCTCGACCCCGCCAACCTCGCCCTGCTGGAGCGCTATATCGGCGACCGCCTCCTGGCCTATGGATATGATCTTTCCGCTAGAGCGGATTAGCCGGAATCATAGGTAGAACAGGCTAGTCACAGGCTTGCTCAGTACCGACGAGCGTGGAACAATCGGCCTCTCGGCAGCGCCCGACGTTGTTTGTGGCCGGCTATTCGTTTGCGCCAACACTTCGACGTAGGGGCTCGACCTCCAGGTCGGGGAAGGCACCCGGAACGATCGGGTACCGGAAACGACCGGGGCGGACCCCAACCTGTTCCGTAGAGAGCAGGTGCAAACGTCGACCGGCCACGGCACCCGTGGAGCGCTGCCGACACCCTTCTCCGCCCCTGTTGGGGTCCGCTGCGTTTCAGCGCTCAGCAGTCGCGCAGCGCTGGCGACTGGTTGAGGAGTTGCGCCCTGACCGAGGTGAACTCACGGTAGCGGTCGGCGCTGTCGCCGCCGCTGCGGGCGCCGGCCGGGAACACCGCGACCCGGTGGCAGTTTTGGAACGCCAGGGTGACGCCGAAGTGTCGTTCCAGCGCGCCGCGGATCGCGTCGCTGGCCAGAGCGCGCAGGAGCTGGCCGCGGGCCGGTTCGCTGGGGGGTGGTAGCTGGTTGTCGGCGAACGCGGTGGGCTCGTCGGCGCCAGTGCGCTGCAGCTCGGCCGCCAGGCGGCTGATGGTGTCCCAGGCATACGGCAACGAGTCGCGCACACAGGCGACGAATTCGGCGTGGTCGACATCGCCCTGCTCGGCCTGGGCCAGCAGCGCCGGCGTGACCTCCAGTGACATGCTCATGCTCCTTTTCGGGTTCGGTCAGGTGGGGTGACGGGTGGTCAGGGGGTGGTGGCGAGCCGCAGCGCGTCCGGCCCGAGGGTGAACTCGGGATCGACCTGGGTGGCGAGGTCCTCGCCGGTGCGGGCATTGGCCCAGGCGCGGGCGTTGCGGAGGTGGAAGTGGACTGCCTGGCGGCTGAACCTCGCCCAGTCCTTGGAGACGGCATCGACCGCCCCGCGGAGCCGCTCCAGCGCGGTGCGGTTGGCCACCTCCAGCGCCTCCAGTGCAAGCGGGCGGCCCTGCTGCTGCTCGGCGGCCTGCACCGCGCTGGAGTGCTCCACGCAGACCAGCAGGTCGGCGCCGAGCTGCTCCCGCAGGAACGCGGCGTCGGCTTGGGTCTGCACCTTGTTGCCGACCGCCGAGAGGGTGACGTCGAGCCGCGGGCGTAGTCCTGGTACTGGCGCCAGACCGCCACCGACTTGCGCGTCGGCTCGACCACCAGGAAGGTGCGGTCGAAGCGAGTGAACAGCCCGGAGGCAAAGCAGTCGGCCCCGGCGGTCAGGTCGACGACCACGTACTCGCCCGCCCCGTCGACCAGGTGGTTGAGCAGCAGTTCGACCGCGCCGGTCTTGGCGTGGTAGCAGGCCACGCC
>DASWDC010000349.1:0-19548 GCA_036395655.1 Actinomycetota bacterium
TCGCCGCTGCCGCCCGAGGGGTTCGACTGGCTGTATGAGCACGTCAGCGGCGACGTGCTGGTCGGGTCGGTCAGCGGCGGGACCGACGTGTGCACCGCCTTTGTCGGGTCCTGCCCGACCCTGCCGGTCTATGCCGGCGAAATCCAGTGCGCCATGCTCGGCGCCAAGGTGGAGGCGTTCGACGAGCAGGGCCGCTCGGTCGTCGGGCAGGTCGGCGAGCTGGTGCTCACCGAGCCGCTGCCGTCGATGCCGCTGTATTTCTGGAACGACCCCGACGGTGTGCGCTACCGCGACAGTTACTTCTCCACGTGGCCGGGCGTGTGGCGGCACGGGGACTGGGTCGAGGTCACCGAGCGCGGCTCGCTGATCATCACCGGGCGCTCGGACTCGACCCTCAACCGCGGTGGCGTGCGCATGGGGACCAGCGAGTTCTACCGCGTGGTCGAGGGCCTCGACGAGATCATCGACAGCCTGGTGGTCGACGTCAGCGAGCCGGGCGGCGACGGCCGGGTGCTGCTGTTCGTGGTGCTGCGCCCAGGCGCCGAACTGGACGCCGCGCTGGCCAAGGCGATCCGCGCCGCCGTGCGCCAGGAGCTGTCGCCGCGGCACGCCCCTGACGAGATCCACGCGATCGCCGCCGTGCCGCGGACGCTCAGCGGCAAGAAGCTCGAGGTGCCGGTCAAGCGGATCCTCACCGGCGTCCCCCTGGAACGCGCGGTCAGCGAGGGCGCCCTCGCCAACCCGGAGGCCATCCACGAGGTGGTGGCCCTGGCCGGCGGAGCGCCTCCCAACGGGCCAGACACGGAGAACTAGACACTCTCCTCGTAGTTCTCATCTGCTCCAATCTGCCGCTAGTTATCAAACTGAGACTCCAGCGTGCCGGACTTTTCCTTCGATTCCCTCGAATCGGACCAATACCTCCGATACATTGCCCAGGCCCTCAGTTCAGGACGTAGGCCGTAGAGCAGGTGGATCAACAAGGAGCGAGATCGTTAATGACGAACCGACGCCGCGGCGTGACGTTCGCGGCAACACTGCTGGGTCTTGTGGCCGCGGCGACGGCGTTCAGCGCGCCGGCGTTCGCCCGGCACAGCGACGTGCAGCTGACTTCCTCGTGTGACCGCAGTGACGACCGGCTGCGGGTCGACTACACCGTGCGGGCGTCGGAGCCGGGCCACGCCGGCAGCGCCGACCTCTCATATGCCGTTGCCGGGGGGGCGTCCCACCCGCTGGGGCGGGGAACCTTCACGGCCAAGCGCGACACCATCAGCGGGCACTTCCTGCTCCATGTCCCGCCGAACCAGGACAAGCCGCTGACGCTCACCGCGGTGACCCACTGGCCGGACCGCGACGACGCGACCAACAGCGCCACCGTCCGGCTGACCCACTGCCGCAAGCGCACGCCCGGCACCACCACGAGCCAGCCCCCGGTCACCAGCCAGGTGCCGCGCACCAGCATCCAGACGGTCGCGGTCAGGGAGGCGCTCCCCTACACCGGGTCGAACTCCGGGCCGCTGCTGCTCGCCGCCGTCAGCCTCCTCGGCGCCGGCACCGCCGTCCTGGTGGCCAGCCGCAGCCGCCGCCAGCGGGGCCGGATCGCCCGGTAGCCAACGCGGCGCCCCGCCCCTCGCGCCGGACCGACACCCTCGGACCGGCCAGCGCCCCGGTGAACCACCGGGGCGCTTTCACGTTTCCAGGCCCGGGAGGGGTGAGCCGCCGTTGAGGACCGCGGCGGCGTCGACCAGGCGATAGGCATAGCCCTGCTCGGCGAGAAACCGCTGGCGGCGCTGCGCGTACTCGGTGTCGTTGGTGTCGCGGCTGACCACGGTGTAGAAGCGGGCGCCGCCACCGCCGGCCTTCGGCCGCAGAATGCGGCCGAGGCGCTGGGCCTCCTCCTGGCGGCTGCCGAAGGTTCCGGAAACCTGGATCGCCACGTTGGCCTCGGGCAGATCGAGGGAGAAGTTGGCCACCTTGGAAACCACCACCCGGGCCAGCTCGCCGGAGCGGAACTGGGCGAACAGCCGCTCCCGCTCGGTGTTGGGGGTCTGCCCGGTGATCACCGGGGCGTCCAGCTCTTTGCCGAGGGTCTCCAGCTGGTCGAGGTACTGGCCGATCACCAGCACCCGGTCGTCGCGGTGCAACTCGGCGAGGCGGCGCACCACCGGCAGCTTGGAGCGGGCCGTGGCCGCCCGCCGGTAGCGCTCCTCCGGCTCGGCGGTGGCGTAGCCCATGCGCTCGTCGTCGGTCAGGGTGACGCGCACCTCGACGCAGTCGGCGGCGGCGACCCAGCCCTGCACCTCCAGGTCGCGCCAAGGCACGTCGTAGCGCTTCGGGCCGATCAGGCTGAACACGTCACCCTCGCGCCCGTCCTCGCGGATCAGGGTGGCGGTCAGGCCGAGGCGGCGCCGCGCCTGGATCTCGGCGGTCATGCGGAACACCGGCGCCGGCAGCAGGTGCACCTCGTCGTAGACGACCAGCCCCCAGTCCTGCAGGCCGAGCAGGTCGAGGTGCTGGTAGTCACCGTTGCTCCGCCTCCGCCGGTCTCCCGTGGCCCGGTCTCCCGTGGACGGCGCCGCTTCGCTCGCCTGCGTGCTCAGCCGGCGTCGGGTCGTGAGCACCTGATAGGTCGCGATCGTCACCGGGGCGACGTCCTTGCGGGCACCGGAGTACTCCCCCACCTGGCTGGGCTCCAGAGTGGTGCGGGCGAGCAGCTCGTCGCGCCACTGCCGGGCGGCCAGGGTGGAGGTGACCAGGATCAGGGTGCGGGCCTGGACGGCGGCCATGGCGCCGAGGCCGACCAGCGTCTTTCCGGCGCCGCACGGCAGCACGATCACGCCCGAGCCGGCGGCGGCGAAGGCGGTGACCGCCTCGCGCTGGTAGCGGCGCAGGGCGAAGCGCTCGCCGCTGCGGGCGTCGGCCTCCCGCCATGCCTGCGGCAGCGGCGTGCCCTCGACATAGCCGGCCTGGTCGTCGGCTGGCCAACCGAGCTGCAGCAGGGCCTGCTTGAGCCGCCCCCGCTCGCCGAGCGGCACCAGCACCCGCGTCGGGCCGAGGCGTTCGCCGACCAGCGGCGCGACCTGCTTGGCGCGGACCACCTCGGCGAGCACCGCCTCCTCCGCCGCCTCCAGCACGAGCTGCCCCGAGTTGCGCGGATCGCCGCGGAGCGTCAGCCGCCCGTAGCGGTCCATGGTTTCGAGGAGGTCGGCGAGCAGCGCCGGCGGGACGGGGTAGCGCGAGTGCTCGGTGAGGGCGGCGCGGACCTGGGCGGCCTCGATCCCGGCGGCCCGGGCGTTCCACAGGGCAAGTGGGGTGAGGCGGTAGGTGTGGACGTGCTCGGGGCTCTTCTCCAACTCGGCGAAGGGCGCGATCGCGACCCGGGCCGCGTCGGCCTTGGGGTGGTCAACCTCCAGCAGCACGGTCCGGTCGCTCTGCACGATCAGGGCGCCGTCAGCCACCATGCGCCGCCTCTTCGCCGCTGGAGCGCAGGCGCGCGACCAGCTCGGCCGGGTCGGCGGCGCCCGCCGCGGCCCTGGGGGCGGGATGCGGGCGCAGCTGCGCGGGGAGCGGGCGGGCGTGGCGGACGGCCTTGGGGGACTCCAGGCGTGCGGTCCCGTCGGGCTCCTCCGCGAGCGGGGCCTCGCCGAGCTTGCGCAGCACCGCGATCAGCTGCCGCTGGGTGGCGACGGTGACCGCCACGCCGGGGGCGAGCTCGCGCAAGCCCAGCTTGCGGCCGGCGGCGGAGCGGACCACCTGGGCGACCTGGGCGGGGTCGCCGCGCAGGTAGGTGGCGGCGTCGCCGACGCGCAGCCGTCCGTGGCGCCGGGCGGCGTCGTCGACCAGGTACTCGAGGGCCTGGGGCAGCGGCGTCGAGGAGTGCTCGCGCAGGAAGCCGAGCACGTCGTCGGCGCCGAGCCCATGGTCGAAGGCTCGGCGGAGGCTCGGCTCATGGAGTCGCCAGACGCTGCCGCTCCCCGGCTCGCGGTCGGCGAGGTACCGCAGGCGCGACTCCACGTGTGGGGCGAGGCCGTCGGGCGCGACCACGGTCAGGTCGCCGGCGACCAGGAAGCGGGTCGATCCTTGGGGGAGAGCGCCGTCGACCTGCAGCTGCTCGGCCAGCTCCTCGGCGCCCGCCCCCGCGGCCCAGGCCGCGGCTGCCGGCCCGGCGGCGATCCGCCCGGCGGGCCCGTCGGCACGGACCGCCAGGCCAAGCAGTTCGGCGAGGTCGGCGACGGCCAGCACCGTCGCGATCAGGCGTTGCGGCGGGGTTCGGACCGCCACCGCGCGTGCGGCGAACGCGGCCCCGACAAGGGTGTGCTCAGGAGCGAAGCCCGGCCAGGTCAGCGGCTCCTGCCAGGCGAGCAGCGCGGCGAGATCATCGGTATCGACGGCGGCGATGCCCGGTCCTGCCGTCGCCACCCCTGGTCCCGTTGGGGGCCCCCCCGAGTTCAGCCTATCAAGTTCGGAGGGGGGCGCGTTTTGGTTGTCCACAGGCCTGGGGACCCTCGCCTCGGCCGGGGCGGGCAGCCGGGTCAGGGCCGCGAGCAGGCTGCGGCGGCGGTCGCGGGTGGCGGCGAGGCGGTGGCCGCCGAGGGGGCGGGCGCGCTCGGCGCCGGGGACGGGTGGTTCGTGGCGCGGGAGGAGGTGGTCCTCGAAGGCGAGGTCGCGGTTGCGCCAGGCGACCGCCAGGTCGGCCCAGCGGCAGGCGCGCGAACCAGCGAGCCAGGCGTCGGCTTCTGGGCGCAGGGCGAGGGTGCGCTGGTCCCAGGGGCCGCCGACGGCGAGCAGCTCGGCCTCGGCGAGCAGATCGATCAGGAAGGCCAGCTCGTCGTCGGCCAGGCTCAGCTCACGGGCGAGGCGGCGCAGGTCGCGGACCGCGACCGTGCCGGCCTGGGTGAGCGGCAGGGGGTCGCGGTCAAGACGGGTGAGCACGCCCTCGGCCGCGACCACCAGGCGCAGCGCGGCGGCGCGGGCGCGGTCGGGCGCGTCGGGGACCGGGTCGAGCAGGCGCGGGGTGGGCGCGGCGGGCCACTCCGGGAACACCAGGCCGCCGCGCAGGCCGATCGCCGCCTCGCGCGGCACCACGAAGCGGCTGTAGGTGGTGGGCAGCAGCAGGCCGTGGTCGAGCAGCCAGGTGGCGGGCTCGGCGTCGGGGTTGCGGGCGAAGCGGCCGTCGCCGACGCCGAGGATGGTGAGCGGGCCGGGTGCGGTCAGCGCCTGGTCGAGCAGCGCCCGGGCGGGCTCGCCGGCCTCGGCGAGCAGGCGGGCCACCAGCGCCCGGTCGGCCAGCGCGGCGCCGACGGCGGCGACCAGGTCGACCTTGCGGGCGGGGCGGTCGATCAGCAGGCCGAGGTGGGCCGCGATGCGGTCGAGCTGCTCACGGGCCACCCCCACCTTGGCCAGCTCGGCGACGGACGGCCCGAGGCGGCCCGGGTTGCCGAAGGGGGCGTGGAGCCCGCGCGGCCCGGCGATGCTCCCATCCTCCGCCGGGAGGGCCAGGCCGAGTTTGGAGAGGGCGGCGAGGCCCTGGTGCAGCCGTTCGGGGCTGAGGCCAGGGCCAGCGGCGGCGGCCAGCGCCTCGACGGTGGTGGGCAGGCCGACGAGTGCGAGCAGCTCGGCGAGCTGCAGCGCGGCAAGGTCCAGGGAACGCAGCGCCGCGCCCAGCGAGGCAGGGCTGCCGGCGCGGCTCGCGAGCTCGGCGAAGCTCGCGGGAGGCGGCTCCGCCTTCGCCTCCGCCGGCCCCCCATGGACGGCTTCGCTTCGCCCGCCCGCGTGCTCGGCGGCTCCGCCGGCCCCCCATGGACGGCTTCCCTCGCGCCCGCCTGCATGGGAGGCCGGCGTCAGCAGATCGGGCCGGCTTCGCAGCAGGCAGCCGAGCTGGGCGTCCGACAGGGACGCCAACGCAGCCGCATATCCGGACACGCCGATCTCCTTCCTAGCCGCTCGCTGAGCCTTGCCGCCAGCAACCCGCCAACCGCAAGAGGGGAAGCTCGAAATAACGAGACTACCGCAGACCCCCGACTGAGATCTCCCCCGACGGCCCCAACGGGCGGACGAGGAGCCTTGCTTCCCGGCAACACCCCCGACCCCGAGCCCGCCACGCGAAGAGGCGGAGCTTCCGGGGGGAAGCGCAGCTCCCTCGATTCAACTCACAGGGTACGGGTTGCGAGGCGGGTGACGAAGTCCCGTTCGTCCGGGCCGTACCAGGGTGGGTCGCCGGCGGCGGCGTTCTCGGTCATGCGGCCTTTGCGGGAGGTCGCGGGGATGGCGACCGTGCAGCGGGGGTCGGAGAGGCCCCATTTGAGCAGCGCCTGGGGCCAGGTGCGGACGCCGAACGGCTCCAGGGGCGCGAGCTCTGACGGCTTCGGCCAGCGGGACAGGACGGCGCCGCGGGCGAACGGGCGCATCAGCACCACGCCGAGGTCGAGGTCGGCGGCCAGCGGCAGGATGGTGCGCTCGACCTCGCGTTCCAGGGGGTTGTAGGGGATCTGGACGGCGCTGATCCGGCCGCTTCGCATCACCGTGATCAACTCGTCGAAGGCGTGGCTGTCGTAGTGGGTGGCGCCGATGGCGGTGACCAGGCCGTCGTCGCGCACACGCTCCAGCAGGTCCAGGCGGGCGGGCCAGGCGACCAGGTTGTGGATCTGCAGCAGCTCCAGGTGGCCGTGGGCGTACTGGAGCGACCGCTCCACCTGGCGTTCCGCCTCCTCGTCGTCGGGGGTCCAGACCTTGGTGGCGACCAGGGCCTCGGCGCGGCGGCCCTCCAGCCCGCGGCCGAGGACGCGCTCCGCCTGGCCGTACATGGGCGAGGAGTCGAAGAAGTTGGCAGCGGCCGCCAGCGCCTCGGCCACGATCCGCCGGCAGGTGGATTCGGCGGCGACCCCGCGGACGTCGAAAGTCCGCCAGGTCCCCATGCCGATGACCGGTACCTTGAGCCCGCTCGACCCGAGTGCGCGTCGTTCCACTCGCACTCCTCGCTGCCCACCGCCAGAGGCGCCAGAGGATGAATGGTCCAAAGGTACTACAAATGAGAGCGACCTGTCTCTCTCATAGGCTATGCCGACCGGTTACGATCGGCTAGCCCATCCGGGCCCGGCGCCGGAACGCCAGCGCGGTGAGGCTGAAGGTGAGCGCGCAGAACGCCAGCGCCGCGATGAACCCCTTCGAGACCGTGGCGACGTTGAAGGCGACCCCGGTCTCCTGGATGAAGGCGCGGCCGGCCTCCAGCACGTAGGTGATCGGGTTGACCGAGACAGCGGCCTTGAACCAGCCCTGCATCAGTGAACGCGGCAGGGTGCCGGGGGTGAGGAACAGCAGCGGAAAGAAGATCACGAAGGTGGTCTGGGTCGCCCGCACCGAGCCGGTGGCGAGCGCGACCGCCACGCTGACCGAGGCGAAGCCGACCCCGAACAGGACCGTCAGCGCCAGCAGGCCGAGCGCGCCGCCCAGCTCGCCGCCCGCGTAGCGGACGCCCATCGCCAGGCCGAGCAGGGTCAGCAGCACGCTGTAGCTGACCACCGAGAACATCTCGCCGAGCAGGGTGCCGATCACCATCGCGGGGCGGCGCACCGGGGTGAGGCTGAGCTTGTCCCAGTAGCCGCCGTCGATGTCGAGGACCAGCGAGTTCCCGCCGGCGGTGTTGGCCGAGGCGAACAGCACCGCCACCGGGAGCTGGAAGGCGGCGTAGTTCTTGATGCCGAAGGCCGGGCCGGCGATCTTGCCGAGGGCGCCGATCTGGACCACGAAGAAGAACAGCGGGATCGCCAGCGCCGGGATGAACGACTCCGGCTCGCGGAGCAGCGCCCGGATCGAACGGGTCGTCAGCGCCAGCACGTCCGAGGCGAACCCCGACGGTGTGGCCAGGGTGCGTTCGCTGGCGGGAGCGGGCGCGGTGGCGGCGGTCATGCCGATCCCCTTCCAGTTCCGGTCCCTGCGCCGGTCCCTGCGCCGGTCCCTGCGCCGGTGGTGGCGCCGGGGCGGTCGCCGTCGCTGTCCCTGTCCCTGCGCTGGTCGCCGCCGTCCGGGCTGCTCTCCTCGGCGGCGCGACTGGCCATGCGGCCGCCGGTGGCGGCGAGGAAGACGTCGTCGAGGGTCGGCCGCGAGACGCTGATCGGGCCGGTGGTGATCCCCGCCCGGTCCAGGCCGCGCAGCAGCACCGCGACGTTGCTGGGCCCGTCCGGGACGAACAGGGTGTAGCCGCTGGCGGTGCCGCGCAGCTCGCCGGCTGGGAGTTCGCCGCGCTCCTGCATCTCGAGGATGGTAACGCGGGCGGCGCCGCACTCGCGGTCGTCCACGGCGACGTCGATCACGTCGGCGCCGACCTCTGCCTTGAGCGCGGCCGGGGTGCCCTGGCGGACGATCTGGCCGCGGTCGATGATCGCCACCTGGTCGGCGAGCTGGTCCGCTTCCTCCAGGTACTGCGTGGTAAGGAACACCGTGGTCTGATAGCGCTGGCGCAGCTCCCGCACCCGGTCCCAGATGAGCGTGCGGGAGGTCGGGTCCAGCCCGGTGGTCGGCTCGTCCAGGAACAGCACGCGAGGGCGGTGCAGCAGCGCCGAGGCCAGGTCCAGGCGGCGCTTCATGCCGCCGGAGTAGCCCTTGATGCGCCGGTCGATCGCGTCGCTGAGGCCGACCAGCTCGGTCACCTCATGGATCTGTTCGGCGAGGACCGCGCCGCGCAGGCCGTACAGGCGGGCCTGCAGGGTGAGCAGCTCGCGGCCGGTCTGCTTGGGGTCGAGGCCTGCCTCCTGCAGTGCCACGCCGATCAGGCCACGCACGGTGGCGGCCTCCTGGACGACGTCGTGGCCGAGGACCGAGCCGGTGCCGCTGGTCGGTTCGAGCAGGGTGGTCAGCATGCGGACGGTGGTGGACTTGCCGGCGCCGTTGGGGCCGAGGAAGCCGAAGATCTCGCCCTCTTCGACTTCGAGGCTGACGCCGCGGACGGCTTCGACCTCTTCGAAACGCCGGACGAGCTTGGTTGCCTGAATCGCCGTTGCCATGCCCCGAGTGTAAGGGAGACCCGCGACAGCGCGACTTGATTTTGAGACCGCGTGGTCGCGGACGGGCCTTCTGGGTTTGCCTGCCCCCCTCAGCGTGAACGCCTTGCTGGTGGGGAACCAGCGAAGTGGAGGGGACCTTGCGGATCCAACTGGACGCCCTGGCTGCCAGCATCGGCGGCCTCGGCGAGCTGGACGTGGAGCGGGGGTTCGCACCTGCACTGCAGCGAGTGGTCGACGCGGCCAAGAAGTTGTTCGGAGCGGGAGGCGCCGGGCTGATGCTGGTGGACGCCGACGGCGTCCTGCGCTGGGCGAGCGCCTCCGACCAGGCCGCGCAGACGGTGGAGGACAGCCAGGAACGGCTCGCCCAGGGGCCGTGCCTGGAGGCGTTCGAGCAGCACCGGGTGGCCTACCTGCGCGACGTCCACGCCGAGCCGCGCTGGCGTGAGCTGGCCCAGGTGATGGCGGCGGAGAGGATGGTCGCGGCGCTGAGCGTGCCGGTGGAGCTGGATGGCGGCCTGATCGGCACCCTCGACGTCTACTTCGACATCCCCTGGGAGTGGGACCCGAGCGAGGTCAGCGCCCTGCGCGCCTACGCGGCGGTGGTGGCGAGCCTGCTGCAACATGCCATGGTCGCGCACGTCAAGGGCCGGCTCGCCGACCAGCTCCAGGTGGCGCTCGACCACCGCAGCCTGATCGAGCAGGCCAAGGGCGTCCTGATGGAGCGGGAGGGTCTGGACCAGACCGCTGCCTTCGAACGCCTGCGCCGCACCGCCCGCTCGCAGCGCCGCCGCATCGTCGAGCTGGCCCGGGAAGTCGTGGACAAGACCCAGCTCCCGTCGTAACGCCTCGTACCGCTGGAGTGTCTGCCGGAGCCTCTTGAGGGCGGGGCCTGCTACCGCCAGGCGGGGGCCTCGCCGGACCCGGCGAAGGCGGGGGCGACCTCGCGGGCGATCCGCTCCAGGTTGGCGCAGGCCGCCTCGTGGCTGATGCCGGCGGGGCGGCTCCAGAGGGCGACGTGGGTGAAGGGGAGCTGCGCCTGGAACTCGCGCAGGGCGGCGACGACGCCGTCGGGGGTGTCGCAGAAGACCGCGGAGCGCTTCAGGCGGGCCGCGTCGATCGGGGCGGGGCGCGGTTTGCCGCGGTCGGTGCTCCAGTCGCCGTAGCGGTCGAGCTGGTCGGCGATGGCCGGGGCCAGTTCGGTGGCCCAGGTGCGCTCCGGGTCGTCGCTGACCCGCAGATGGACGCCGACCACGATCGGGAAGCCCTCGGCCGGGCGGCCGGCGCGCTCCAGCTCCGCGCGCAGGACCGGGTACCGCTCGGCGGTCTTCTGCCAGCGGAAGTGGGCAAGGGCGAACCAGCCGTCGCCGATCCGGGCGACCCGGTCGAGCGCCCGCTCGGCGCCGCCGCCGAGGTAGAGCGGCGGTCCGGACAGTTGGACAGGGCGTGGCCCGACCGGCAGGTCGGTGCCGTCCGGCCCGTCGGCCGCGACGCCTTCGGCGAAGGCGCGGCGCAACCAGGCGACCTTCTCCTCCAGCAGGCGGCCGCGCTGCCCACGGTCGACGGCGAAGGCGTCGAACTCGCGCTCGACGTAGCCGCCGCCGAAGCCGAGGATCAGCCGGCCGCCGCTGACCAGGTCGACCACGGCCGCCTGCTCGGCCACGTCCCGGGGCCGGTACAGGGGCAGCAGCAGCACCCCGGTGCCGACGCGGACGCGCTCGGTGCGGGCGGCGACCGCGGCCAGGAACGGGAGCTGCTGCGACAGGTGGGCGTCCTCGACGGCGTGGTGCTCGCTGCCCCACACGGCGGTGAAGCCGAGCTGCTCGGCGAGCACGGCCTCGTCGAGGCGCTCGCGGTAATAGGCGGGGTCGGGCTGGCGGCCGCCTCCCGGCCGCAGCTCCGTCCAGATCCCGAAGGTCGCCGGTCCTGTGGGCATGGGTACGACCCTACCCTACCGGGCCAGGGTCATGGCGAGGTCATGGCGAGGCGAGCAACTTGGGGCCGCGGCGCAGCGGGATGCCGTCGTTCGGTTCCAGGGTGATGCCCATCTTGGGGAAGCGGGCCAGGTCGGCGGCGGTGACCATGTGGACGGACGCACTTCCGTCCGGTCCCACCGTGAAGGTCCCAGCGGAGATCCGGTTCTGGTTCTGGAGGGTGTCGCCCGGCCCGACGAACCAGCACTCGTAGACGTGGCCGGCGTCGGCGGGCGGCAGGTGTTTGACGGTGAGGTCAACCACCAGCCCGGCACGGGTGCGGTGGACGCGGGCGTGACCGCTGGCGGGCCCGCCGTTCGGGGCGGCCAGCGCGAAGTTGGTGCCAGGGCCCGGCCCGAACAGGCGAATCCCGGTGGCCAGGCCGCCGACCAGGATCACCACCGCGGCGGCCGCGACGGCCAGCCAGCGCAGCGAGCGCCGCGCTCCCGGACGGGCCGTCCGCGCTCCAGCCTGAGCGGCTGCCTCGGATTCCGCTTCGGCGGCGGCGCGATCGACCGCCGCGAAGGTCCGTTCGCGCAGCCCGGGTGGCAGCTCGACGGGCGGGGTCGCCCGTTCGAGCATGGCGGGAAGGCCCTCCAGCTCGGCCAGCTCCTGTCGGCACTCCGGGCAGGCGGCCAGATGCGCCTCGAACGCGCCGACCTCGCCGGGGTCGAGCGCGCCGAGCACGTAGCCCGCGAGGTCCGGGTGCGGTATGACGTGGTCAGGCATTGATCCCTCGCTCCTGGAGCGCGAGCTTGAGGGCACGCAACGCATAGTAGGCCCGTGTTTTCACGGTACCCAAGGGGAGGCCGAGGAGGGTGGCGATCTCTGCCTGCTTGCGGTCCTGACCGATGAACAACTCCAGCACCTGCTGGTGGGCGGGCGAGAGCGACTGCAGGGCGTCGCGCACGGCCAGCCCCTCGATCAGGCGCTCGACCTGGTCGTGGCCCTGCTCGCCGGCGATCGCCTCGGGCGGGGGCGGCTCAAACGGCCGGGAGGAGGGCCGCCGCCAGAGATCGACCGCGATCCGGCGGGCGATGGTGAACAGGAAGGCGCTGACGCTGCCGCGTGCCGGGTCGAAGCGGCCGGCCTGCTGCCACAGGCGCACGAAGGCCTCCTGCACCAGCTCCTCGGCGAGCCCCTGGTCGCCGAGCAGCCGCAGGCCAAGGCCATAGAGCCGCGGGCCGTAGCGGCGGTAGAGCTCCTCCAGCGGAGCATCGCGATCGCCGGCGGCGACGCTGGCGAGCAGGTCTGCCTCGTCAGCGGCGGTCTGCCCGGCGGCGTCGAGCATGCGTTCTGACACGATCCGAAAGTGAACCGTGCCGGAGATCACCCTGACAAGGCATATCTGCCGGATTGACATCTGGTACGGGGCTTGGACGAGCACGCCTGGTGATACGGACAGACGCGCCGGGAAGTTCGGCCTCCCGGACGGGGATCCCGAAAGCGATCCCGAAAGCGGATCCCGGAAGGATCCAGGGAACCACCGGGGGCGCGGCGCGGTTGAACCCATCACGGGGGACTTCATCGGGGGAAGGCATCGCACCCAACGAAGTCCAGGAGGTTCGATTCGATTGGTAGGCAGGATGTGGTAGGCAGGATGCTCGTCGCAGTCAGCTTGCTCTCCCTCACCGGGATGCTCGCGGCCGGATGCGCCAGCAAGTCCGGGTCCGGTTCGGGGTCGGGGTCCGGGGGCCTGTACGGCAACTCCAACGCGCCCACGACCACAGCCGCTGCCAGCGGGAGCGGGAGCACCGCCAGCTCCAGCGGCTCCAGCTCCGGCGGGCGCTACGGCTCCGGGAGCGGCAGCGGGAACACGGGCACGGCCAGCGCCACCATGACCGGGACCAAGGTGACGATCAACAACTTCGCCTTCGGCCCGGTCGCCCTGAAGGCCAAGATCGGCCAGAAGGTGACCTGGACCGACGCGCAGATGGGGGTCAGGCACACCGTGACCGCCAACAGCGGGGCCTTCAACCACCTGCTGACGCCGGGGACGAGCTTTTCGTTCACCTTCATGAAGGCGGGCACCTACGCGTACCACTGCAACATCCACCCCACGATGCACGGGACCGTGGTGGTGACCTGAGAAGCCTGGCGCCGCGCCTTGGTGCAGCGCCAGCCATGCGCTCTCGTTCCGGGGTGAGAGCGCATACGGACGGGGGCCGCGCCTAATCGCCGCGGCGCGGCCCCCGTCATCTCTTTTCGAGGCTGGTCAGTTCGCGGGTGCGAACTTGTCCGGGAACTGCTTGGCGATGGCGGCGGCGAGCGTGTCACCGATGGTGAACGACTGCTCGTAGGCGCCGGCCATGGCGCTGGTGGCCACGATCGTGCTCTTGGCGTAGGTGGCGTCGACCGCGCCCGCCGCCTGGCTGACCTGCTTGGTCAGCAGCCCTGCCAGCTCCGATTTGGAGAGGCTCGGGTTGGCCCCGGCGAGGAAGCCGGCGAGGCTGTCGGAGAAGCTGGCGAGCGCCGCCTGCGACTTCTTGACCTTGCCCTGGTCGCCGGTGGCCTTGGCGGCGGTGTAGTTCAGCAGGGCGCTGAGGTGGTCGTTCCACAGGGTCTTGAACTTGGTCCCGGCGGCGCGGCCGTAGACCGAGGCGACCGACTGGGTGAGCGCCTGGGTGTTCTTGCCCAGCTCGGCGCCGAACGCCTTGCCGTCGGGCGCGCCGCTGATCGCCTTGCCGAGCACCAGGCTGGTGAGCGCCGCCTGCTCGCCGCGCTGCATGTCCAGGGTGGTGCGCAGGTCGTCGGGCTTGGCGCTGAGGGCGCCCGTCCGCGGGGCGGCGTCGCCACCGACCGCGGCCAGGGCCGACCCGGTGGTGAACGCGTGCTCGTAGACGGCGGCGAACTGGCTCGCCGCCTGGGCCTGGTCGTGACGCACGCTCGCGTCCACCGCCGCGACCATCCCGGCGAACTGCTGCTTCAGGTCGCTCGCCACGGCCTGCTTCGGCAGCTTCGGGGCGGTGGCGGCCATGAACGTGACGAACTGGGCCTGGTAGGCACCCAGGTCCTTCAGTGCCTTGGCGGCGCCGGGCTGGTCGCCTCCGCCCTTGGCGACCGTGTAGCGGACCAGGATGCCGACCTGGTTCTTCAGTTGCTCCTTGAACTGGTTGCCGGCGCTGGTGCCGAACGCCGACCCGAACGAGGCCCCGAGGTCGTCGGTGTTCCTGCCGACCAGCAGCGCCGCCTCAGGAGCAGCCGCCGGCTGCCGGTTGATCATGTCCTGCAGCATGGCCACGCTGAGAATGGCGTGCTCGCCGAGCTGCTTGTCGAACTGGATCCGCAGGTCCGCTCCCTTGGCCGCGCCCGAGCCGCCCCCGGATGCCGGGCCGCCACTCCCCTTGCCTGACGAGCAGGCCGCCAGGGCCAGGGCGACCAGTGCCCCGGCCGCCAGCACCTTCACCGTGCGCATGCGCGCCTCCCCATATTCATCCCTTCCTGCCGAGTCCTACGAAATAACGGACAGCCCCGGTTCGCGCCAATAAACGAGCCCGCCCCATTCCAGCGAGAAATTCACGCGCTCGAAATACTGGAAGCCCCTGGGTGGATAACCATTACCCGAAGACCTGCCCGGGGTCCAGTCCGGTTTCTATTCTCTCGAAGCTGGCGTCCCGTTTCCGCCGGCATTCCGGGAATTGCTCAGGTGTAGCGCGGGAAGTCGTACGGATAGCCGTTCTCGGCCTCGGCGCGGGCGAGCTGGGCGGCGAGGCGGGCGAGGAAGCTGTCGACCTCGTACATGGCGTAGCCGCGCGGGCCCAGCGTGAAGCGGGTGACGCCGATGTCGTGGGCGGTGATGCGCGGGGCGCTGTCGGGGTTGTCCTCGACCCGGGCCAGCTCACGGGCGACCAGGGTGATGAAGCGGTCGACCTCGTCCATCCGGTAGCCGCGCACGATTCGGGTGAAGGTGGTGGAGGCCACGTCGCTGGCGGTCATCCGGTCGGGCAGCGGCTCGACCCGCGGGGTCAGCTCCAGCTGCGGCTGCGCCACCCGCACCATCTCGGCGACGAGCCGGTGCATGCGCCCGAGGTCGGCGGCGACCAGGTCGAGGAAGTCGTCCACCTCGGCCATGGCGTAGCCGCGGAAGGCGCGGTGGAACAGCTTGGTCTCGACCTCGTCCGCGCCGAGCAGCCCCGCCGGCGTGCGGGAGCCGGACGCGTAGCACTCCGCCAGCCGGGCCAGGTCGTCGGCCGCCTGGGCGAGGAACTGGTCGACCTCGCCTGGCCGGTATCCCTGCCGCGCCCTGGTGAACGTCTTGTCCCTGATCGCTTCGGGAGTGAGCCGGACCCCAGCGGTCATCGCGCCTGCATCGCCTCTGGCCTCGTCAGTTGTCGTCCGTCACGAGACTACACAAAAGCGGGGTCCAAGGGGATGGCTGGGCAGTGTCTCGGGCACCCACTACAGTCTGAGGGAGCGACCAGAGCGAGCGCGGACAAGGAGAGGCGAACGGATGAGCACGCGACCGGCCCGGGCGGAAGCGGCGCCGCCCGCCGAGCAGCTCGACCCGCGCCGCTGGCTCGCCCTCGGGGTGGTGCTGATCGCCGCGTTCATGCTGCTGATCGACATCAGCATCGTCAATGTCGCGATCCCATCGATCCAGCGCGACCTGCACGCCAGCTACTCCCAGGTCCAGTGGGTCCTGGCCGGCTACCAGCTGGCCTTCGCGGTGGTGCTGATCACCGGCGGGCGGCTCGGGGACATCTACGGCCGCAAGCGCCTGTTCCTGATCGGGGTGACCGGCTTCACGGCGGCCTCAGCGCTGTGCGGCGCGGCGCAGAACCCGGCCATGCTGGTCGGCTCGCGCTTCCTGCAGGGGCTCATGGGGGCCCTGCTGTTCCCGCAGGTCCTGTCGATCATCCAGGTGGAATTCGCGCCGCGCGAGCGGGGCACCGCCCTAGGGATGTTCGGCGCGGCGATCGGGCTGGCGACCATCTCCGGCCCGCTGGCCGGCGGCCTGCTCATCCAGGGCAACCTGCTGGGGCTCGACTGGCGGCCGATCTTCCTCGTCAACCTGCCGATCGGGGTGATCGCCGTGGTCGCGGCGGTGGTGCTGCTGCGCGAGTCGCGCGCCGAGGACGCCCCGCGCCTGGACCCGGTCGGCGTGGTGCTGGCCACCGCCGCGCTGCTCGCGCTGGTCTACCCGCTGGTCGAGGGCCGCGACCTCGGCTGGCCGGTGTGGATCTTCGTGCTGCTGGCCGCGTCGGTGCCGCTGTTCGCGATCTTCGCCGCCTACGAGCGGCTCAAGACCCGCAGGGACAACTCGCCGCTGCTGGTCCTCGACCTGTTCCGCGAACGGGCGTTCGTGAGCGGGCTGCTGCTCAGCGCGGTGTTCTTCTCCGGTATCGCCGCGTTCTTCCTGACCTTCTCGCTGTTCCTGCAGATCGGGCTCGGCTTCACCGCTCTGCACGCCGGCCTCACCACGATCCCGTTCTCGTTCGGCACGGCGGTCGCCTCGGCGGCCTCCACCCGGCTGGCGCCACGGCTGGGCCGCCGCGTCCTCAGCCTCGGCTGCCTGCTGCTGGCCGCGGGCATGGGCGGGGTGATCCTGACCGTCTCCCACTACGGGACGGCGCTGCACTCCTGGCAGCTGCTGCCGGCGCTGCTGCTCTGCGGGATCGGCCTCGGCCTGGTGGTGGCGCCGCTGGTGAACGTGATCCTGGCCGGCATCAGCGGCCGCAACGCCGGCTCGGCCTCCGGTGCGCTCACCACCATCCAGCAGGTCGGCGGCGCCATCGGCGTGGCGATCATCGGGGTGATCTTCTTCGGGCTGCTGTCCAGCGAGGCGAATCCCACCGTCGACCAGGTCGCCCCGCAGCTCCGCTCGGGGCTTGAGACCGCCGGGCTGCCCGCGCCCGCCAGCGACCAGGTGGTCGCCGGGTTCCGGGTCTGCTTCCGCGACCGCGCCAGCGCCAAGGATCCCACCTCGACCCCGGCCAGCTGCCAGCGCCTCCAGGGCCAGAGCCAAAACCAGGGCCAGAGCGGCTCCGGCGGCGGGCAGGCGCAGGGCCAGCAGGCCGGCCAGGCGATCCAGGCCGGCGCGACCGCCGCGCGCAAGCAGGATTTCGTCAGCTCGGTCGAGCGCACCCTCTGGTACGAGGTGGCCGTCTACGGGTTGAGCTTCCTGCTGGTGTTCCTGCTGCCCTTCGTCCCGGGCCACCGGCTGCGGCCGGGCGGCGGACCAGCGGCGGCCTGACCCGGCCCGCCGCCCCTCCTGCCCTACTGGTGCAGGGGGGTCTCGTGGCCGCGGTGCTCGGGCTGCTCCAGCTGGAAGGTGGAGTGCTCGATGTCGAAATGGCCGCCGAGGCACTCGCAGAGGTGGTCGAGCACGGGGCCGGCGGTGGCGCCGCCGGCCAGCACGACGTGGGCGGAGACCACGTTCATGCCGCTGGTGATCGTCCAGACATGCAGGTCGTGGACGTCGGCGACGCCCGGGGCGGAGAGGATGTGCTGACGGACGTCGGCCAGGTCGACACCCTTGGGGGTCGCCTCCAGCAGCACGTCGACCGCATCGCGCAGCAGCCGCCAGGTGCGCGGCAGGATCAGCAGGCCGACCAGGGCCGAGGCGGCCGCGTCGGCGCGCTCCCATCCGGTGGCCGCGATCACCACGGCGGCGACCACCACCGCCACGGCGCCGAGCAGGTCGCCGAGCACCTCCAGGAACGCGCCCCGCAGCGGCAGCGCCTCGCCCTGGGCACGGCGCAGCAGCAGCAGCGAGCCGGCGTTGCCGGCGAGCGCCACCATCCCGAAGGCGGCCATCACGCCGCTGGCGACCTCGGGCGGTGCCAGCAGGCGGCGCACCGCCTCGACCAGGACCAGCGCGGCGACCCCGAACAGCAGCACGCCGTTGACCACCGCCGCCAGGATCTCCAGCCGGAAGTGGCCGTAGGTCCGGGCCGGCGTGGCTGGTCGCGCCGCGAAGGCGATTGCCAGCAGGCTCATGCCGATCCCGGCCGCGTCGGCGGCCACGTGGCCGGCGTCGGCCAGCAGCGCCAGGCTGCCGGCCAGCACACCGCCGACCACCTCGGCCACGAGGATCGCCAGGGTGATCGCCAGCACCGCCAGCAGCCGGCCACGGTGCGCCCCGGCCGCGCTCGCCGGCGACTTGAGATGATCCTGGTGGTCGTGTGTCACCGGGCGAGTGTGCCACGGCGACCCTCCACCTGATTGGCTGGAGGGCGGACCTGGTCAGGCCTTCCTGGTGAAGGCGCTCACGCCGGTGATCTCGCGGCCGACGATCAGGCTCTGGATCGAGTCGGTGCCCTCGTAGGTGAACACCGCCTCCATGTCGGCCTGGTGGCGGGCGACGTGGTTCTCCAGCAGGATGCCGATGCCGCCGAGGATGTCGCGGGCGTCGGCGACCACGCGGCGGGCCTTGGCGGCGTTGTGCATCTTGGCCAGCGACGACATGCCGTCGGTCATCTGCCCGGACCCGGCGAGCTGCGACAGGCGCAGGCAGATGAGCTGCATCGCGGTGATCTCGGCCAGCATGGTGGCGAGCTTGTGCTGGACCAGCTGGTAGCTGGCGATCGGCGCGCCGAACTGCTCGCGCTGCTTGGCATGGGAGAGGGCGGACTCGTAGGCGGCCATGGCGTGGCCGACCGCCTCCCAGGCGACCCCGAACCGGGTCGCGGCCAGGACCTTGGCGGTGTCGCCGAAGCCGTTGGCGCCGGCCAGGCGGTTGGCAACGGGGACGCGGACGCCCTCCAGGGTGATCTCGGCCTGCCAGACCGCTCGCTTGGCGATCTTGCCGGTCATCACGCTGGCGTTGAATCCTGGCGTCCCCTTCTCGACCACGAAGCCGCCGACCTTGCCGGCCTCGTCGCGGGCCCAGACGATCACCAGGTCGGCGAAGCTGGCGTTGCCGATCCAGCGCTTGGCGCCGTCCAGGACGTAGCAGTCCCCGTCGCGGCGGGCGCGGGTCTCCAGGGCGACCGCGTCGGAGCCGTGCTCGGGCTCGGTGAGGGCGAACGCGCCGATCTTGTCCATCCGTGCCATGGCGGGGAGCCAGCGCCGCTTCTGCTCCTCGGAGCCGAGCAGCGCGATCGACTGCATCGCCAGGCCGGAGTGGACCCCGAAGAAGGTGCAGACGCTGCCGTCCGCGCGGGCCAGCTCCATGGCGATCAGCCCGGTGGCGACCGGCGACAGGCCGGGACAGCCGTCGCCCTCGATGGTGCCGCCGGCGACGCCGAGCTCGGCGAGCTTCGGGACCAGCTCGAAGGGGAACTCGGCCCGCTCCCAGTAGTCGTTGATGATCGGGGTGACCTCCTTGTCACAGAAGGTCCGGACCCGCTCGCGGACGTCGCGCTCCCGCTCGGTCAGCAGGTCGTTCATACGGTAGAAGTCGGTCACGTCATGTTCGCTCACGCGTTGTTCGCTTCCGCGCTCAGTCATTTGACGATCCCTTTCGGTCAGCCAGTATCGGCTTTCCCGGCGAAGGTAGCAGCTAAAGAGGTTCGCGGAATAGGTTGAGGATCATTTCTCACAGCTCCAGCCCGCAGTACCGTAGAAACGAGAACAACAGCGTGGACTCCCGACGAACCCGGGCGATGCCCTGCCAGGCGGCGTCCAGGACTTCTGCGATC
>DASWDC010000350.1:0-2478 GCA_036395655.1 Actinomycetota bacterium
ATTTGCCGCGGCCGTACCCACGGCCGTACCCACGGCCGTACCCACGGCTGCGGGTCTGCGCTGGGATGGGTCGCGGTCGGCTGGGTCGAGGTCCAGGATCCGGCCGGCGACGACCAGCAGCACCCGCTCGGCCACGGCGGCGAGGGCCTGGGCCGCGTCCCCGGCGAGGTCGAGGTAGCGGCGGGTGGCGGCACCCTGCGGGACGACCCCGAGGCCGCTCTCCTCCGCCACCACGATGGTGAGCGCTGGGCGAGTGGCCGCGGCGGCGGCGAACTGGCCGACCTGGGCGAGGGCGCGGTCGTGGGCGGCACGGCCGTTTGGGCCGAGCGGGGCGACCTCCGCGGCGGTCCACAGGCCCTCGGCGGTCATGAGCCGGGCGATCCACGGCGCGATCCCGTCGACCAGCACGGTCGCCTCGTCGGCGGCGCCCAGCGCGTCGAGCGGGTCGAGGGTCTCGACGGTGCGCCAACCGGCGGGGCGCCGGTCGCGGTGGCGGGCGATCCGCTCGCCCATCTCCAGGTCTGTGGTCGCGCCGGTGGCGACGTAGTGGACCGGAGCGCCGGCCGCGGCGGCGAGCTGCTCGGCGACCGCGCTCTTGCCCGAACGGGTCCCGCCGCAGACCAGCACCAGGCTCATCAGCGCCCGTGCCTGTCCAGCTCGGCGTGGGCTTGCGGGTGCTGGTCGTGATGGTGATGGTGATGATGTGGCGGGTCGTCAGGGTGGGCGTGGGGCGTCGCCGGCGCGCCGACCTTGTGGGCGAAGCCGGGCAGGGCGACCCGGTGCACGCACAGGTCGCAGTTCATGCGCGGATCGCCCTCCAGGATCTCCTGGTAGCGGGCGACGACCAGGCGCGCGATCCGGGGGTCGGGGCCGAGGCGGGCGGCGACCCGGACGGCGACCTCGGGATGCGCGGCGGCGAAGACGGCGCACTGCTGCTGGACGCGCTCCTCGAGACGACCGGTGAACAGCAGGTACGGGAGCGCGACCAGGCGGGTGGCGCCGAGGCGCCGGCAGCGCTCCAACCCGTCCGGGACGGTCGGGGTGGTGATGCCGGTGTAGCAGGACTCGACCAGCGGCCAGGGGCGGCCTTCCCACAGCAGCCGGGCGAGCTTGGCGACGTCGGCGTTGGCGTCGGGGTCGGACGCCCCGCGGCCGCACAGCAGCACAGCGGTCTCGGGGCGTTCCGCCTCGGGGATGACCTCGTCGAGCCGCTGGTCGACGAGGGCGAGCAGGTCCGGGTGCAGGCCGAGGTGGCGGCCGTAGCGCAGGCGCACGCCGGGATGCTCGAGCCGGCAGCGGGTGAGCAGCGCGGGGATGTCGTTTTTGGCGTGGCCGGCGGCGAACAGCATCAACGGCACCACCGCGACCTCGGCGGCGCCGTCCGCGATCAGCTCCGCGAGCGCGTCCGGCACCGAAGGGGCTGCCAGCTCGATGCACCCGGAGGCGACCGCCACGCCCGCGGGCGCGAGCGTGGCGACCAGCTTGGTGAGCTGCTCCAGCTCGCGGGCTGCCTCCTCGTCCTGGCTGCCATGTGCGGCGAGCAGCAGCGCCGGGGGCCGCTTCACAGTGTGGTTCACGGTCACGGTTCGCCTTCCGGTTCCAGAGGTTCCAGGTCGTTGTCGAAGTCGAGGTCGAGATCGAGATCGAGATACAGCAGGGCGTTGAGCGCGGCGGCGGCGACCGCGGAACCGCCCTTGGGGCTGCGGTTGGTGACGGCTGGCAGGCCGCTGGCGGCCAGGGCGTGCTTGGCCTCGACCGCGCCGACGAACCCGACCGGCAGGCCGATGACCAGAGACGGGTCGGGGCGCAGGTCGAGCAGCTCGACGAGGGCGGTCGGGGCGCAGCCGATCACCCAGATCGCGCCGGGGCCGACCTGGCGGGCGGCCGCGCGGATCCCGGCGGCCGCGCGGGTCGTGGCGCTGGCCGCCGGGTCCCTGGCCGCCGGGTCGCTGGCTGTCGGGTCGCTGGCCGTCTGGTCGAGGTCGAGGGCGCAGCGGGTCGGCAGGCGGGTGATCCCGGCGGCGACCATGCGGGCGTCGACCACCACCGGCACGCCGCCGCGCAGCGCGGCGAGGCCGCGTGTGAGGGCGCCCTCGTTCAGGACCAGGTCGGTGGCGTAGCCGAGGTCGGCGGAGGCGTGGATGACCCGCTCAGCCACCGCGCATGACAGCGGGCCGAGGCCGAGCGCGGGCAGGTCGACCAGGGCGCGCAGGATGCGGTAGCTCTCCCGCTCGATCGGGTGCGGGGACCGGTGCGGCACGCTCACCGGTCGGCCCTCACCGGTAGCCCCTCGGGGTGACCATGCGGCCCGCGATCACCTGGGTGCGGCTGGAGCCGACCAGCACGACGGTGGTCATGCCGACCATGGCGGGGTCGAGGTCGCCGAGGGTGGTCAGGGCGACCCGCTCACCGGGCCGGAACGCGTCGGTGACGATCCCGACCGGGGTGCGGGCGTGGCGGTGGGCGAGCAGCAGCTCC
>DASWDC010000351.1:0-10334 GCA_036395655.1 Actinomycetota bacterium
CCGGGTTCCATGCCGTGGCGGCGCATCAGGTCCAGTTCGGTGTCGCGGTCGGGCGGGGTGTCGCCGGACCACAGCGCCTGCAGCTCGCGGAAGTACTGGTCCATCGCGGGGGCGTGGAGCACCAGGACCCGCGCCGCTCCCGGGCCGGGGTTGCCGAAGGTGTGGGGCACGCCACCGGGCACCAGCACGAAGGTCCCCGGGCCACGCCGCACCGGGCTGGCCTCCCCGTCGCCGAGGACGAATTCGACGTCGCCCTCCAGCACGAAAAACGCCTCCTGGCAATTCGTGTGCCGGTGCACGGGCGGCCTCCGCCCTCCGGGCGGCAGGTCCCGCTGATGCAGCGAAAATGCCCCACCGGTGGACGCCGCAATGGCCTTGAAGAGCATCACGCTCCCCCGCGCCCGCAGCGCCTCACCCTCATCGGGCCCGAAGACAATCGCCTCGCCCATGGCGCTCACAATCCCAGGGAGCGGGCGATGAGGATGCGCATGACCTCGCTGGTCCCCTCCCCGATTTCGAGAATTTTCGAATCGCGGAAGAACCGGGCGACGGGGAACTCATTCATGTATCCGTAGCCGCCGTGGACCTGGACCGCCTCGCGGGCACAGGTGACGGCCGCCTCGGAGGCGTGCAGCTTGGCGATGGCGGCCTCCTTGGCGAAGGGCTGGCCCGCGACCAGTTTGGCGGCTGCGTGCCGCCAAGCGAGGCGGGAGACGTGCGCCTGGGCTTCCATGTCGGCGATCTTGAAGGCGACCGCCTGGAAGGCGGCGATCGGCTTGCCGAAGGCGCGGCGCTCGCGCGCGTACTTCACGCACTCGTCGGCGCACCCCTGGGAGAGCCCGGTGGCGAGCGCCGCGATGGCGATCCGCCCCTCGTCGAGGGTGCGCAGGAAGTTGGCGAGCCCCTGCCCCCGTTCGCCGAGCAGGTGGCCGGCGGGGACGCGGCAGTCCTCGAAGACCAGCTCGCGGGTGTCGGAGGCGTGCCAGCCGACCTTGGAGTACGCCTTGCCGACGGTGTAGCCGGGGATGCCGGTCTCGACCACGATGTTGGAGATCTCGCCCCGCCCGTCGGCCCGCTCGCCGGTGACGGCGGCGACGGTGACCAGGCGGGCGCGCGGCAGGCCGGCGTTGGTGATGAACGCCTTGGTGCCGTCGATCACCCACTGCCCGGCGTCCGCATCGAAGATGGCGCGGGTCCGCAGCGCCCCGGCGTCCGACCCGCCCCCCGGTTCGGTGAGGCCGAACGCGCCGATCCCCTCGCCGCTGGCGAGCGGCCGCAGCCAGCGCCGCTTCTGCTCCTCGGTCCCGTGCCGCCAGATCGGCATCGCCCCAAGGCCAACCGCCGCCTCCAGCGTGAGCGCCACCGAGGAGTCCACCCGCGCCAGTTCCTCAACCGCGATGCAGAAGGTGACGTAGTCGGTCCCCATCCCCCCGTACTCCTCGGGAAACGGCAACCCGAACAGCCCCATCCCCGCCATCTGTTCGAGCACCGCCTCGTCGAGCCGCTCCTCCCGGTCCATCGCCGCGGCCCTCGGCGCCACCACCTCCTCCGCGAAGGACCGAACGATCTTCCGAAACTCCTCCTGCTCCGGCTCCAACTCAAACCCCATGGCCAAGCTCCTCGTGGGCGGCACCATTGCCATCAGGCACCTCGTGGGCACCTCACCCCAATGCTAGGAGTTTCCAGCTCCCATCGCGGGCCAGGCGCGACACCGTAACCAGCGCCTCGCCCCTGATCGCCACGCCATTGGGATGCATCTCCACCTACCTGGCGAGAGCGCCTCCGGTCTCGTAGACCGACGCAGCCACTAGGCGTATCAGGAGTTGATACGTTATTCGTAGTTGATACGTTATTCGATGCGCATGAGTGGGATCAGCCTGATCCAGAACGCCCTCTACCTCCAGGCACGTACCCTGGCCTCGACTACCCCATCGCCTCTATCTCGATCCTACTTCTGGTAGGATCAGGCCATGGGTGGAGCGCAGCGCACGAACAAGATGAGCATTACCGTGCCGTCCGAGGTTGCGGCGGAGCTGCGTGCCAGGGCTGGTCATGGCAACGTCTCCGCGTACGTGACCCATGCGCTCCTCCGGCAGCTCGAACACGACCGTCTTGGTGATCTCGTGGCGGAACTCGAAAAGCTGCATGGGCCTCTGAGCGACGAAGAGCTGGCGGCGGCGCGGGCGGAATGGCCCAAGGAGTGAGCGGCCGCAGACGGGTCCGCTCGCGCGCGCACGGATCGCTGGTGCTGGATAACGAAGGGGTGTCGCGGGCAGCGACCGATCGGGTCATGTACGCGCGGCTGCGGGCCGCGCATCTCGACGGACGACGGGTGGTCACCTCCGCCGCGATCCTCGCCGAGATCCTACGGGGAGGGGCGCGTGATGCGGGGATCTACCGCGTCCTCAGCGGCGTGGCGGTCGAGCCGGTCACCCGCGAAATCGGTGAGCGGGCGGGCAACCTGATCGGTACGGCCAGACTCGGCACCGAGCAGGCGGTCGACGCGATGGTCGCCGCGACCGCCCTGGAGCAGGCCGAACCGGGGCTCCTCGTCACCTCCGACGTTCCGCACCTGTCGGCGCTAGTCGCCGAACATGAGCGGGTCGCCGTGGTCCATGCCGACAAGACCGGTTGAACGACCACGCGACCCCGTGCGCCGCACCGCGGCTACCCGCCGGGGCAGTACTCCAGGCCGAGGAGGGCGAGGTCGTCGGCGTAGCGGCCGTCGGCGTGGTCGGCGACCAGCGCGACCAGGCTGTCCAGGACGGCTTGCAGGTCGCTCTGCTCGGCGCTGACGGCGGCGTCGAGGCGGGCGCGGTCGATGAAGCGGCCGGCGTGGTCGCGGGCTTCGACCAGGCCGTCGGTGTAGCAGATGAGGCGCTGGCCGGGGCGGAGCAGGCCGTAGGCGTCCAGGGGGTCACTGCCGAGGCCGAGGGGGGCGGCGGCGCGGGGAACCAGCGGCGGGCCGGCGCCGAGGGGGGCGGGGTGGCCGGCGGAGGCGAGCACGACGCGGCCGTTCTGGTAGAGGCGGCCGGCGAGGGCGGTGACGAAGTCCTCGTCGCCGCCTTCGCGGGCGACCAGGCGGTCGAGGCGGGCGAGGGTGCGGGCCGGGCCGGCGCCCTCGCCGGCGAGCGTGCGGAAGGCGCCCTTGAGCACGGCGGCCATGGAGCTGGCCTCGACGCCCTTGCCGCGGGCGTCGGCCAGGATGAAGGCGAGGCCCTTGCCGTCGACCTCGGCGACGTCGTAGAAGTCGCCGCCGATCTGGGCGAGGCCGCTGGCGGACTGGTAGCGCACGCCGATGCGGTACCCGCCCGCCCACGCCGGCGGGGTGGTCAACAGCAGCGCCTGGAGCTGCCGCAGCAGGTCCGCCTGCGCCTTGACCCGCTCGGAGCCCGAGATGGCGCGGGCGCCGAGACCGGCGAAGCGGCGCGACACCTCCAGGTCATGGGCGGACAGGCGCGGGCGGCGGTGGCGCCAGGCGAGCAGGATGGTGCCGATCTGGCGCCCTTCCGGGTGGACCAGCGGCAGCCACAGCAGCCCGGCGAACCCTCGCGCCTGCAGCATGCGGATCTCGGACGCCCGCTGACGCGGCGGCACGGCCGGCAGCGCCGGCGGCCCGAACGCCTGCAGCGGCTCCTCGGAGAAGGCGTCCGGGAACTCGTCGGCGCTGAGCTGGTCGGGCAGCGGCGGGGCCAGGTCGGCGCGATCCTGCGCGACGGCCAGCAGCAGCGAGCCCTGGCGCCGGTACACCGCGACCGCGCTGGCCGCGTACAGGCTGCGAGCCGAGCGGGCGAGCAGCCGGTAGGCCTGGCCGGTCTCCAACCCGGCGGCGAGCGAGGCGGCGATCGTGATGGTGTCGGCGGCGCGCCCGAGCGTGGATCGCTCGCGCCGGTGCGCGCCCTGGTTGACCAGCGCGATCGGGATCGCGGCGGCGATCAGCAGCAGCCTGATCCCGAGCTGGGTGTCCTGGCCCGGATGGTGGAACTCGCCGAGCAGCAGCGCGACGGCCAGCGCCACCAGGCCGCTGGCGAGAATCCCCGCGCGTCCGGCCTCAAGCCGGCTGGCGAGCAGCGGCGCGAGCACCAGGAACGCCCCGGTCGACAGCCCGTTCCGGAGCAGCAGGTCGCTCACCGCGACCGCGGCGATCAGCAGGTACGGCGGCAGCCACAGCTGCACCACCGCGTCCCGCAGCGCCGCCCGCCTGAGCCGGCCCGTCGCCTCCACCAGCACCCCGTGTCCTCCAGTTCACAACATCACGCGGTAACCCTGACCGATCGGGCAGGCAAGGACAAGACAGCAGAGCAGGGGATTCGAGCGATCTGAAGATCCCGGCCGCGTTCCCTGCTCAGGCAACTGGGCGCCGGGTGTCAGGTGGCCGCAAGCTGGGGACGGCTAGGATGGCGTTCCTGGCAGCGACTCCAACGACGGAAGGGATCAGATCGGGTGCGCACCCTGGTCACCGGCGGTGCCGGATTCATTGGCTCGACCCTGGTGGACCGCCTGGCCGGCGGCGGCCACGAGGTGGTGGTGGTCGACAACCTGTCGAGCGGGCGGGTCGAGAACCTGGCCGACGCGCTCGCCTCGGGCCGCGTCCACCTCGCCGAAGTGGACATCACCGGCCCGGACCTGGAGAAGGTGGTCGCCGAAGCGCGTCCCGAGGTGGTCTATCACCTCGCCGCCCAGATCGACGTGCGCCGCAGCGTCGCCGACCCGGTGTTCGACGCTCGCGTCAACGTGCTCGGCACGGTCGCGCTGGCTCGCGCCACCCTGGACGCCGACTGCCGCCGGCTGGTGTTCGCCAGCTCCGGCGGGACCGTCTACGGCGAGCCGGACCCGGCGTCGCTGCCGGTCGACGAGCGCCACCCGGCGCTGGCGACCAGTCCGTATGGGGTGTCCAAGCGGACCGCCGAGGACTACCTGGCGAGCTTCGCGCCGCTCTACGGCCTGGAGCCGGTGAGCCTGCGCCTCGGCAACGTCTACGGCCCGCGCCAGGACCCGCACGGCGAGGCGGGGGTGGTGGCGATCTTCTGCAACCGCCTGCTGTCGGATGAGCCGGTGACGATCTTCGGCGACGGCCTGCAGACCCGCGACTACGTGTTCGTCGAGGACGTGGTCGACGCGTTGCTGGCAGCCGGCGAGCGTGACGAGGCAGTCGGCGCCCGCGTCAACATCGGCACCGGCATCGAGACCTCGGTCCTGGACCTGTACCAGGCCCTCCGGGAGGTCACCGGCTTCGGCCCGGAACCCCAGTTGGCGCCCCCTCGCCCCGGCGAGTTGCAGCGTATCGCCCTCGATTGCGGAGCGGCCGAGCGGACGCTCCGCTGGCAACCAGCAACAACGCTCACCGAGGGCCTCTCCCGTACCTGGGATTGGGCGTTTCAGCAGGTCAACGCCGGTAGCGTCGGCGGATGAACCCCATCGGGGTCGAGGTCGCGGAGGGGATCGCGACCGTCACGCTCCAGCGGCCGGGGGCGCTCAACGCGATCTCGACCGAGCTGGCGCTGGCGCTGGCCGAGGCGGTCGAGCCGCTGGCGACCAAGCCGTCGGTGCGGGCGCTGGTGCTGCGGGGCGCGGGCGAGCGGGCCTTCTGCGTCGGCGCGGACCTGCGGGAGCGGGGCGGGTTCGACGATCATGCGTGGTTCGTGCAGCGAGAGGTGTTCCGGCGCGGGTTCGGGGCGCTGCGGCGCTGTCCGCTGCCGACGGTCGCGGCGCTGTTCGGGTTCGCGCTCGGCGGTGGGATGGAGCTGGCGCTCGCCTGCGACCTGATCGTCGCCGCCGACGACGCGGTCTTCGGCCTGCCGGAGGTGCGGCTCGGGCTGGTTCCCGCCGGTGGGGGCACCCAGCTGCTGGTCCGCCGGGTGGGGCGGTCGGCCGCCAAGGACCTGGTGCTCACCGGCAGGCGGGTGGACGCGGCCGAGGCGCTGCGGCTCGGCATCGCCGACCGGGTGGTGCCCCGCGCGGAGCTGCCGGACGCGGCCCGGGCGCTGGCCGCCGAGATCGCCGCCAACGCCCCCACCGCCGTCCGCCTCGCCAAATGGGCGCTTGACCTCGGCGCCGACCTCGCCCAGGAGGCCGCCATCGAGGTCGAGGACCAGGCGTGGCGCCGCGCGGTCCTCTCCGGCGACCGCCGCGAGGGCATCGCCGCCTGGAACGAACGCCGCGACCCGCGATGGCCGGCCAGTTGAACACCCTGCTCTGGATGCGGCGCCGCCCAGCGGCAACGCGACGATCAGCGATCAGCCAGCGGCGGCGAGTTGGGAGCGGAGCTGGGCGAGGTAGGTGCGGCGGTAGCGTTTGACCTCGTCGGGGGCTTCGAAGAGCTGGTTTCGGGAGGCGGCGGCCCAGCGGTCGAACTGGTCGAAGAGCTGCTGCAGCTGGGTGGTGGCGTCCAGGGCGGCGGGGACCTGGGCCTCGGGGATCACCACGGAAGCCTGGAATGCTGGCTCGCCGGCCAGGAAGGCCCGGTCGGCGGCCTCGTCGACGGTGTCTTCGGGGACCTGGGCGCGGATGCGGTCGAGCAGTTCGCCGAACCGTCTCGGGACGCTGTCGGCGGCCAGTTCGAGGAGCTGGATCTCGCGGCGGACCGCCTCGTAATGGTCACGGCTGCGGACATGGAGCGCGGGGTCGAACGGACCTAGCGTGATTTCCACGGCCACCCCTCACCCGCTCGTTGGCTCCGGCGCTGGCTCAAGCACGACGACGACCTGGCCGGCGGAGACCGGATCTCCAGCGTTCGAGGGTACCGCCGCCACGGTGGCCGCGAAGGGGGCCGGCAGCGGCGTCTCCATCTTCATCGCCTCGACGACCGCGAGCAGATCCCCGGCGGCCACCTGGTCACCGGGGCTGACCGTGACCCGGACCAGGGTCCCAGCCAGGGGCGAGACGACAGCCCCGCCGTCGGCGGCCCCGGCACCACCCCGGCCTCCGCCTCGGCGGCCACGGAGGTCCGCGGGCCGGTGCCGGAACAGGCGCACCGGCCAGGACCGGCCCCCCACCATGACGGTGAAGTCGGGACCGGGCCCCTCGGCGTCGGGCTCGGACCGCTGGGTGAGATCCTCAAAAGAGGGGGCGAGCACCTCCTCCAGCCAGGTCGTCCAGTGCGCCGCCCGGCGGAAGTCGTCATGGCCGAGGATCCGGGCGAGCGCGGGGGCGGTGGTGGCCACCCCGTCGATTTGGAGGCTGCCGAGGGCGGCGCGCAGGCGCTCGATCGCCTGGTCGCGGTCGCGGCCCCAGGCGGTGACCTTGCCGAGGAGGCTGTCGTAGAACGGCGGCACGGTGTCGCCGGTCTCGTAGCCGGCGTCGACGCGGAGGTCCGGGCCCCCTGGCCACCGGAGCCGGCGGATCGGTCCGGGGGTGGGCAGGAAGCCCCGGGCGGGGTCCTCGGCGTTGATGCGGACCTCGATCGCGTGGCCGCGTGGGCGCACCAGCTCCTGGGAGAGCGCCAGCGGGGCGCCGGCCGCGACGCGGAGCTGCGCCCGGACGATGTCGACGCCGGTGACCGCCTCGGTGATCGGGTGCTCGACCTGGAGGCGGGTGTTCATCTCCAGGAACCAGGCAGCGCCGGGAGGTTCCCAGAGGAACTCGACGGTGCCCGCGCCGAGGTAGCCGCAGGCCTTGCCGACCGCGACCGCCCAGGCGCAGAGCCGCTCGCGGACCTCGGCGGGCAGGCCCGGCGATGGGGTCTCCTCGATCAGCTTCTGGTGGCGGCGCTGCACCGAGCAGTCACGCTCGCCGAGGTGGATGATCGCGCCGTGGCGGTCGGCGAGAATCTGCACCTCGACGTGGCGGGGCCGTTCGAAGAAGCGTTCCAGGTAGCAGCGGCCGTCCCCGAAGGCGGCGACGGCCTCACGGCGCGCGGCCTCCAGCGCCTCGGCCGCCGCGGCGGGCGCGCGGACCACGCGGATGCCACGCCCGCCCCCGCCGGCGGCGGCCTTGATCGCCACCGGCCAGCCGTGCCGCTCGGCGAAGGCGACCACCTCGGCGGCGTCGGCGACCGGCTCGCCGCTGCCCGGCACCGGTTCGACTCCGGCGGCGAGCGCCGCGCGGCGGGCCGCCAGCTTGTCCCCCATCTGCTCGATCGCGGCGGGAGGGGGCCCGACCCAGAGCAGCCCGGCCGCCTCAACCGCGCGGGCGAACGCCGCGTTCTCGCTGAGCAGCCCATACCCGGGGTGGACGGCGTCCGCGCCGGCCTCCCGCGCGGCGGCGAGCAGCTTGCCGATGTCGAGGTAGGAGTCGGCGACCCGCTCCCCGCCGATCGCGACAGCGCGGTCGGCCTCGCGGACGTGCAGCGCGCCCGCGTCGGGTTCGGCGTAGACCGCGATCCCCGCCAGGCCCTCCTCCCGGCAGGCGCGCAGCACCCGCACGGCGATCTCGCCCCGGTTGGCGACCAGCACCGCCCGCATCCCGGCCTTCATACCGGCGGGACCCCGTGGCGCCGCCGGCTGAACTCGCGGTCCTTGCCGGCGGCGGCGGCCAGGCGGCGGGCGACCTCCTCCCGCAGCCGCTCGGGATCGACGACCGCGTCGACCACCAGGTCGGAGGCGAGGCGGACCAGGTCGACGTCCTCGCGGTACTCGTGCTCAAGGCGGGCGACCTCGGCGGGGCGGTCGGCCTCGGGGAGGGCGGCGAGCTTGTTGTAGTAGACCGCGTTGACGGCCGCCCGCGGGCCCATCACCGCGATCGAGGCGGTCGGCAGCGCCAGGGTGGCGTCCGGCTCGAAGCCGGGCCCGGCCATGGCGTACAGCCCGGCGCCGTACGCCTTGCGGACCACCACGCAGAGTTTCGGGACGGTCGCCTCACTGACGGCGGTGATCATCTTGGCGCCGTGGCGGATGATCCCCTGGCGTTCGACCTGCTTGCCGATCATGAAGCCGGGCACGTCGGCGAGGAACAGCAGCGGGATGTTGAACGCGTCGCACAGCCAGATGAAGCGGGCGGCCTTGTCGGCCGAGTCGACGAACAGCACCCCGCCCTTGGCCAGCGGCTGGTTGGCGAGCACCCCGACGACCCGGCCCTCGATCCGCGCCAGCCCGCAGATCAGCTCCGCGGCGAACTCGCGCTTGACCTCGAAGAAGCTGCCCTCGTCGCAGACCGCGGCGACCAGCGGGAGCATGTCGAACGGTTCGGACTCGTCCAGCGGGACCAAGGGGGCCACCGGGCCGCTGTAGGCGGGGCCCTTGGCGGGCTCGGCGGGAGGCTCCCCGCGCCAATTCGACGGGAAGTAGCCGAGCCAGCGGCGCGCGGCCTGGATCGCCTCGTCCTCGTCGGCGCAGAGCAGGTCCCCGCAGCCGGACACGCGGCAGTGCATCGCCGCGCCGCCCATCTCCTCCAGGGTGGTCCGCTCGCCGATCACCATCTCCGCCATCCGCGGCGAGCCGAGGTACATCGAGGCGTTGCCGTCCACCATGAAGACCACGTCGCAGAAGGCGGGGATGTAGGCCCCGCCCGCCGCCGACGGCCCGAACAGGCAGCACACCTGCGGCACCCGCCCGGACAGGCGGACCTGGTTGTAGAAGATCTTCCCGGCCCCCCGCCGCCCGGGGAACATCTCCACCTGGTCGGTGATCCGGGCCCCGGCCGAGTCCACCAGCCAGACCAGCGGCACCTCGTGGCGCAGGGCGTATTCCTCGATGCGGATGATCTTCTCGACGGTGCGCGCTCCCCAGGAGCCCGCCTTGACGGTGGAGTCGTTGGCCATCACCGCGACGGTGCGCCCGCCGATCGTGCCGATCCCGGTGACCACCCCGTCGGCGGGCAGGTCGCCGGCCATGGCGTTGGCCAGCAGGCCGTCCTCGGCGAAGCCGTCGGCGCTGTCGAGCAGCCGCCGCAGCCGCTCCCGCACGAACAGCTTGCCCTGCTCCCGCGCCTTGGCGTGGTAGCGCTCCGCCCCGCCCGCCTCGGCCTGCTTGGCGAGCGCCCCGAACGCCGGCTCGGGCCGCTCCCCAGCGTCAAGCGCCTCCCGGGGCGCCTTCGGGTCGGTCACCGTTCAGGCCCCCTTCCTGCTACCCGGGTCCGCGATGCGAGGCCCGGCGACCAGCACCTGGCTCCGCAGCGGATGGCCGACCAGCTCGCCGGCGAACCGGGCCGCCTCCACCAGCCGGCCCAGATCGATGCCGGTGGCGACGCCCATGTCCTCCAGCATGTGGACGGCGTCCTCGCTGGAGACGTTCCCGCCAGCTCCCGGCGCCGTCGGGCTGCCGCCAAGCCCGCCGACCGCCGTGTCGAAGTCGCGGCACCCGTGCAGGATCGCCGCCAGCAGATTCGCGAGCCCCACCCCCCGGGTATCGTGGAAATGGCAGTTCACCGAGGTCTCCAGCGCGATCCCAGCGGCAGCG
>DASWDC010000352.1:0-1633 GCA_036395655.1 Actinomycetota bacterium
CGTGGCCGGGACGCGACACGCCAGTTGCGGCGCCAGCCGCGCAAGTTCCTCCGGGGAGAGGGCGGACGCGGTCGCCGCGCGTCCGAGGGCCTGCTCGGCGCGCTGGCGGCGGCGCCGCAGGCTGTGGGCGCCGAGCCCGGCCTGGGCGCCGAGTTCTTCGCAGGGGATGTCGGCGATGCGGCTCTGGCCGATCAGGGTGGCCTGGGCGGGGGTGAGCCAGCCGCCGTGGACCGCCCAGGCCAGCAGCGCCAGCAGCTCCTCGGCGGGGGAGGGCTGGCGCTGGCTGGGGGCTGGTGCGGGCAGCATGGCGTCGCCGTGGGCGGCCAGCTCGTCCAGTGACACCACCGGCAGGGCCATGGTGGCGCCGCCGCCGCACCCCTGGCGGCGGTGCGGGGCGCCGCTGCCGCTGCCGCTGGCGCTGGCGCTGGCGCTGGCGTGGCGCAGCAGCCGCTGGTGGGTGTCGGCGAGCAGGTTGGCGGCGATGCGGGCGGGGCGGCGTTGGATGGGGTAGCTGCGGATCTGTTCGTAGAGGGTGGCGGTGACGGCGGCGGCGCGTTCGGGGGGGTCGCCGAGCCAGGTGAGGCGGCGGGCGAGGGCTTTGGCGCCGGGGAGCAGCGTCTGCAGCAGTGTGCGGGCGGCCAGCGGGGCATGGGTGTCGTCGTCGTCGGGGTTGCCGCGGGTGAGCTGGGCGAGGGCGGCGAGGATCTGGTCGCTGGCGGCGGGGTCGTCGCGGCGTTCGGTGATCTGGAGCAGGTCGCTGAGGGTGCTGGTGCGGCCAGCGGCGTCGGGGAGGGCCAGGGCGGGGTGGTGGCGCCAGCGGAGGGGGATGGGAGCGCGGGCCAGGGTGGCCCATTCGGCGTCCAGCAGCGCGAACACCGTGGGGGAGGCGGTGGCGACCGGCATGGGCTGGGGTCCTTTCGGGCGGGGGCGGTTGCCCTCACCCTCAGACGCACCACTTTCGGGAAATCTCACACCCGGCCTGTCAGCCGGTGACTTTCTTCGGCCAATTGCGGTCCGGCTGCGTGGCCGGTGGCGCTGACAGGCGCCCAGTAAGCCAGCTGACCAGCGGATACGCCGCTCTGAGCCGTCACAGGCGGGGCTGTGGATAAGCTCCGACAGGGGTCTGTCCAGGTGGGTACCCTTGGTGGCGTTGAGATCGGCGTCACCGCGCAGCGGCGCGCGGCCTGGGTGGAGGTTGACTGACATGGCAGGTAACAGCTTCGGAGCACGGTCAGGCCTTGAAGTCGGGGGGCGTTCCTACGAGATCTTCCGGCTCGACGCCCTGGCGCAGGTCGCCGACGTCGGTCGGCTGCCGTTCTCGCTCAAGGTGCTGCTGGAAAATCTGCTCCGCAACGAGGACGGCAGCGTCGTCACGGCCGACGATATCGAGGGGTTCGCCCGCTGGGACCCCTCAGCCACCCCGAGTCAGGAGATCGCCTTCGCGCCCGCGCGGGTGCTGCTGCAGGACCTCACCGGCGTGCCGGCGGTGGTCGACCTCGCGGTGATGCGGGACGCCATGGCCGAGCAGGGCGGCGACGTCGGCAAGATCAACCCGCTGGTCCCCGCCGAGCTGGTGGTCGACCACTCGGTGATCGCCGACTTCGCCGGCATGCGCGAGGCGTTCGCCCGCAAC
>DASWDC010000353.1:0-7870 GCA_036395655.1 Actinomycetota bacterium
TTCGTCCAGGCCGGCTCCGAGGTCTCCACCCTGCTCGGCCGGATGCCGTCGGCGGTGGGCTACCAGCCGACCCTGGCCGACGAGATGGGTGAGCTGCAGGAGCGGATCACCTCGACGCGGGGCCATTCGATCACCTCGCTGCAGGCGATCTACGTGCCCGCCGACGACATCACCGACCCGGCGCCGCACACCACCTTCACCCACCTGGACGCCACCACGGTGCTGGCCCGCGAGATCGCCTCACTGGGCATCTACCCGGCGGTGGACCCGCTCAACTCGACCTCGCGGATCCTGGACGCCCGCTATGTCGGCGAGGAGCACTATCAGGTCGCCCAGCGGGTCAAGGAGATCCTGCAGCGCTACAACGACCTGCAGGACATCATCGCCATCCTCGGCATCGACGAGCTGTCCGAGGACGACAAGGTGACCGTCAACCGCGCCCGCAAGATCCAGCGCTTCCTGTCGCAGCCGTTCTATGTCGCCGAGCAGTTCACCGGTGTCAAGGGCAAGACCGTCCCGGTCGACGAGACGGTCGCCTCCTTCAAGGCGGTCGCTGAAGGCGCCTACGACCACCTGCCCGAGCAGGCGTTCTTCAACGTCGGCGGGATCGAAGAGGTCGAGGAGAAGGCCAAGCGGATCGAGCAGGGGGCCGCGTAGTGCCGTCCCTGGACCTGCACCTGGTCACCCCCGAGCGGGAGGTGTGGAGCGGCACCGCCAGCTACGTGGTGGTTCGCTCGGTCGACGGCGACCTCGGGGTGCTACCCGAGCACGCCCCGACCCTCGCCGCGCTGGACGTCGGGCCGGTCTACATCGAGGCCGAGGGGGGCCGCACGGCAGTCGTCGTCGACGGCGGCTTCCTGCACGTCGGGCCGGTCGACGACGGGGTCACCCGGGTCGACATCCTGGCCGAGCACGCGGTCCTCGCCGACGAGCTGGACCGCGAGGATCCCGCCGCCTGCGACGCCCGCGCCGAGGAGCTGGAGGCCGAGGGCCGCCACGCCGAGGCGCGGGTCGAGCGCGCCAAGGCCGCGGCCCGCCGCCGCCTCGCCGAGCGCTGACCCGGCTGACCACCGTGCGCGGCGGCTTGACGCGAAGGGCGAGCGACGCAGGTTGAATCCTCGATTCGCGTCAAAGGTTGGTTTCACGGTATGGTGCTGCCTCTGGACTAGTCAGTCTTGACGATGCTGGCGGGTGGGTATTGGCCGGTGCCGAGCAGGTGATCGAGCAAGGCGTCGAGGAACTCCCTCAGGCATTTCCGGAGGAACTCCCACCCTTGGTCACCGTCCCCGAGACGGGCAGGTCGGGCCTTGCCGAGGCGCTGCTGGCGGTGGCGACCGCCCTCAACCAGGGACGCGGGCGCCAGGAAGTGCTCGAACGGATCGCCGCCGAGCTGCAACGGCTGGTCCCCCACACCGGGATCATGATCGGCCGCGCCGACCAGCGCACCAGCACCGTGTCGCTGGTGTTCGGGCGCGGCGAGAACATGGCGAAGATGCTCGGCATGCAGGTCGGCTACGGCGAAGGCCTCTGCGGCCGGGTCGCTGAGACGGGCATGCCGGCGGTCTGGAACCGCTCCGCCGACGACGACCCGACTCTCAAGCCGAAGATCGCGCCGGGCTGCCCGCCCGATCCCAAGCAGTACGTCATGGTGGTGCCGCTGTGCGGCAATGGCCGGGTCGAGGGCACCCTCGCCCTCTACCGCGAAGGCGACGGTCAGCCACGCTGGACCGACAAGGACCTGGAGCTGGCGCAGCTGTTCGCCACCCAGGCGCAGGTCGCCTTCCACAACGCCGAGCTGTACGACGAGGTCCAGGAGCGCGCCCGGCGCCTGCAGGCGATGAATGAGCTGCTGCGGCCGACCTCGGCGCGGCTCGGCCTGGGCCAGATCTGCCGCTCCTACGAGCCGGCGCTGCGCCAGCTGTTCCCGTTCACCGCCGCCGGCATCTGCGTCCGGCAGCGGCCCGGCAAGCTCACCCAGGTCTGGGCCTCAGACGGCGTCGGCTGGAAGGCCGGCACCACCCTGCCGGCCGGCAACTCTGCCTGGTGGGTGATCGAGCACGGCCGCGGCTACGTGGTCGACGACCTCGACAGCGAGCACGGCTACGGCCGCCACTGCGGCTTCCAGGAGGCCGGCGCCGTCTCGTTCGTCACCGCGCCGCTCAAGGCCAGAGGCCGCATCTTCGGCGTCCTCGGGCTCGGCCACTCCGACCGGGGCGCCTACGACCAGCACAGCCTGAAGCTGCTGGAGGAGCTGGCCGTCTACGTCGCCGCGTCGCTCGAGAACGCCATGCTCTACCAGGAGGTCCGCGCCGCCAAGAAGGACCAGAGCCAGCTGCTCGCCAAGCTGATCACCGCCCAGGAGGAGGAGCGCAAGGCGCTCGCCGCCGACCTGCACGACGACACCATCCAGTCGTTCGCCGCCGGGCTTATGCTGGTCGACCGGATCATCGGCGCCGACCAGCGCGAGCGGCGCCTGGACCTGACCGGCAAGCTGCGCCACACCCTGCAGAGCGCGATGGACCGCGCCCGCAAGCTGATGGTCGACCTGCGCCCGCCGGTGCTGGACAGCGAGGGCCTGGCCGCCGCGCTCGACCAGCAGCTCAAGCTGCTGCGCACCGAGGACGGCATGGTCACCGAGCTGACCTCCACCCTCGACGGGCGCCTCGGCGCCACCGTCGAGATCCTGCTGTTCCGCAGCTTCCAGGAGGCCCTGCAGAACATCCGCAAGCACGCCAGGGCCAGCCGGGTGGCGGTGGCGCTGACCTGCGGCCCGGAAGAGGGCTGGGTCACCCTGACCATCAGCGACGACGGTGTCGGCTTCGACCCGCCGGCGGTCCTGCCGAAGGCGGTCGCGGCCGGCCACCTCGGGCTGCACTCGCTGCTGCAGCGGGTCGAGCTGGCCGGTGGCCGCACGGAGGTCTGTGCCGGTCCCAATGCCGGGACGCGGCTGGTCGTCTCGGTGCCGAGCGCGCTCGGAGGGGCAGAGTGACGTGATCAGAGTGCTGGTGGTCGACGACAACGACATGCTGCGCCAGACCCTCGCCGAGGCGCTCGACGACCGCGACATCCAGGTCGTCGGGCAGGCGACCGACGGCGAGCAGGCCTGCTGGGCCGCGCAGGACCTGCGGCCCGACGTGGTGGTGATGGACGTCCGCATGCCCGGCATGTCCGGCCCGGAGGCCACCGCCTGGCTCAGCAAGCAGTTCCCCGAAGTGCGGGTGGTCGCCCTGACCGCCTACGAGGACGCCGCCCTCCACCAGGCCATGACCCGCGCCGGGGCGGTCTCCGTCCTGGTCAAGGGCACCTCCCTGCGCGACATCGTCGGCGCCATCCACGACGCCGTCGCCGTACCGGGCTAGGGCTAGGGAGCGGTCTCGGCGGGACGCACCGTGGCGCAGAAGGCGTCGAGCACCCGGCGCGCCGTGGCGGCGTAGCGGGCCGCGCCTGCCACCGACACCTCCAGCGGGACGGGTGGGAGCTCGCTGGACTCGGCGTACCAGCGCCGGATCAGGTGGGCGTCGACCTCGGGGTGGAACTGCACCGCGACCACGCTGCCGAGCCGGAACGCCTGGTTGGGATACTGCGTGCCACGCGCCAGCAGGGTCGCGCCCGGCGGCGGCTCGTAGGTGTCGTGGTGCCAGTGGAACACCCGGGCGCCGTTGTTGCGGTCGCTCTCGCCGTCGTCATGGTGGAGGGCGCCGTCGAGGGCGCCGAGCACCGGGTCGGCCCGCCCCGCCGGGGTCAGTGCCAGGGCGGTCCAGCCGACCTCGAGGCCGGCCTCGCCCCGGTGGGCGCGCCCACCGAGCGCCTGGGCGGCGAGCTGCGAGCCGAGGCAGATCCCAAGCGTTGGCAGCTCCCGCTCCGCCGCCCGCCGGATCAGCCCCATGACCTCCCCGAGATGCGGGTACCGCGGCAGGTCCCCGACGTCCATGCTGCCGCCGAGCACCACCACGCCGTCCACGCCGGCAAGCTCGCCGTCGACCGGCAGCCGCTCACCCGCGCCGGCCGCGACCCGCCACAGCGTCACCCCGGCGTCGCGGGCGGCGTCGCCGAGCAGCCCCGGCGGGCAGCCCTCCTCATGCTCCACCACCAACAGCGTTGCCACGCGCACCTCCTGTCACCTGAAGGTCAGCGTAGCGGGGCGTCGCGCTGCCATGCCGGTAGAATCCCGCGCGATGAGGATCATCCGCGGCGTCGGCGCGCTGGCGCTGGCCGCTCTCCTGACCTGCGCCTCCGGCTTCGGGGCACCGGCGCGTGCGCAGGCCTCCTCGGCGCCCGGCCGCCCGGTCGCGCTGCTGCTGTTCGAGCGGCTGTCCTGGGCCGAGGCGGCCGGGGCGGCGGCCGCCGCTGAGCAAGGGGGCGCGACGGTATCCGCCGGGCTGGTCTCGACCCTGCCGGCGGACGCCTCGCTGGCGGCGCGGGTGGCATCGGTCCTCGCCGGTCGCGAGGTCACGCGAGCTGGACCGGTTACGGACAGCACTGTGGTGGGCGGTGTGCCGGTCCAGCTGGTGAGGGACACCGAGGCGACGCACAACCAAGACGAGCTGTTCGTGCTCAACACCCTCGTGGAGGTCCTCGCCAAGCCCCGGAGCGGGCCGCTGCTGGTGGCCGGACTGGTCGCGCCGCCCGGCCACGCGCGGGTCGCGCCGTTCCTGGAGCTTGGATCTGGAGGGCCGGCCGGGGTTGCCACCTCCGACTCGACCCGGCAGCGCGGCCTGGTGGCCTTCCAGGACCTCCGCGCGACCCTCACCGGGACCGCCACCGATACCGACGGGGCACCGATCCGGGTGCTCGCCGACCCGCACGCCCTCCAGACGATCAGCCATCTCGACCATCAGGCCGCCACCCTGGTCGCCACCCGCACCCTGGCGATCCCGATCTTCGCCACACTCGGTACGGTGGCGGTGGCCGCCGCCCTGGCCGCCCTGCTGCTGGCTTGGCGCTGGCCTTTGACGCATCGGGGGGCCCCGCGGCAACCGGGGGCTCAGGCCTCGATGGTTCCGGCCGCGGGACCAAGCCCCCCGAACCCCCCGCTGCCAGGCTGGCCCGGCCGCGCCCGGACGCTCGCCAGGGTGTTGCTGCTGCTCACCTTCGCGGTCCCCGCCGGCTACCTCCTGTCGAGCATCGTGGCGCCGTCCTCGGCAGCCGCCTGGCTGACCCTCGGGCTGGCCACGGCCGCGGCCTTCGCGCTGGCCGCCGCCGCGGCAGCCACGGCCGGCAGGGCCCCGCCTGGACCGGGCCGGGCCTGGGACCGCGCCCCCGCGCTGCTCGGCGCGCTGCTCGCCGCGCTGGTCGTCGTCGACCTGCTGGCCGGCGGGCACGCGCTCGGCCGGCCGCTGCTCGGCAACAGCATCTTCGACGGCGAGCGGTTCTACGGCCTCGGCAACGGCTACTTCGCCAACGCCTTCGCCGGGCTGCTGCTGCTGGTCGCCTTCGCGCCGGTCCCGGCCCTGCCAAGCGCCGGCCTGTTCGCCGCCTTCGCCGTCATCGACGGGCTGCCGATGCTCGGCGCCGACGTCGGCGGTGCGCTCACCGCCATGGTCACCGCGGCGCTGGCCCTCCTGCTGCTCAGCGGCAGGCGTCCGAGTGCCCGCGCCGTGGTCGCCTGGGTCGGGCTCGCGGTCGCCGCCGCCGTTGCGGTCGCGCTGGGCGCCGCGCTGCTCGACCGGCAGGCGACCCACGGCAGCCGCTTCGCCCACGACCTGCTCCACAACCCTGGCGCCGCCACCCGCGCGCTCGGCAGCCAGCTCCACGGCAACCTCCCCCTGCTGGCCGGCAACTTCTGGGCGTGGTGGGGGCCGCTGCTGGTGCTCAGCGCCGGTCTCGCCAGCCGCTGGCCGACCCCGCTGCTCGCCCGCGTGCCCCAATGGGTCCGCCAGGTCGCCCTGGTTGGCGCGCTCGGCTCGGCGGTGCTGATCGTCCTCAACGACACCGGCGTGACCGCCGCGGCGGCCCCCGGGCTGTTCCTGATCGGCGCGCTGGGCTGGTCCGGCCTGGAATCCGCGAAACCTGGCGAATCGCCTACTGTATCGGGACGCGCGGCACGATACGCTCTGTGGCTCTGGCACACGCTCTCGGCCCCGTGATCGAGGCCCGGGGCGGTGCGGTCGCGGCAGAGGAGGCGGCGGTGGCGGACAAGGTGCTGGTGGTCGGGGCTGGGCTGATGGGCGCGGGGATCGCCCAGGTCGCCGCCGTGGCGGGCTATGAGGTGACCCTCCAGGACGTGAGCGAGGCCGCCCTCGCCCGGGGCCGCCGGCAGCTCGACCAGTCCCTGGCCCGCTTGGAGACCAAGGGCAAGCTCACCCCGCAGGACCGCGCCGCCGCCCTGCAGCGCATCGCCGCCACCACCGAGCTGGAGGCCGCCAGCGGAGCCGAGATCGTCGTCGAGGCGGTCTTCGAGGAGCTGGAGGTCAAGCGGGAGGTGTTCCGCCGCCTCGACAAGCTCGCGCCCGAGGGTGCCATGCTCGCCACCAACACCAGCGCGATCCCGATCACCTCGATCGCCGCCGCCACCAAACGGCCCGAGTCGGTCGTCGGCACGCACTTCTTCTCCCCGGTCCCGATGATGGGCCTGTGCGAGCTGGTCCGCGGGCGCCGCACCGCCGACGCGACCCTGGAGCGGGCCCAGCGCTTCGCCACCGCCTGCGGCAAGACCACCGTGGTGGTCGAGCGCGACATCGCCGGGTTCGTCACCACCCGCCTGATCACCGCCGTCGCGATGGAGGCCGCCCGCCTGGTCGAGCAGGGCGTGATCAGCGCCGAGGACCTGGACACCGCCTGCCGCCTCGGCTTCGGCTGGGCGATGGGCCCGATCGCCACCATCGACCTGACCGGCGTGGACGTCCTCTACCACGCCGCTCTGAACATCTACAACGACACCCGCGACCCGAAGTTCTTCCCCCCGGAGAGCTTGGCCCGCATGGTCGAGGCCGGCGACCTCGGCCGCAAGACCGGCCGGGGCTTCTACGGCTACTGAGCCGGGGAGCCGCCGATGCCGACGCCAGCGCCGACGTCACCGCGCCGCCTGAACGGCACCCTTCCCTGGGTCTGGGCCGTCGCCGTCACCGCCGTCGTGCTGCTGCTCGGCGCGGCGGTGATGGTGCTGCCCAAGCTGCTGATCCCGGGCAGCGTCACCCCGCAGCAGGCCGACGCCCTCAAGGCCCAGGACGACCTGCGCACCATCCTGGTGCAGAGCGTCGGCGGGCTGCTGCTGGTCGGCGGCGTGGTGGCGACCTGGCGGCAGGTCACCCTCGGCCGCCGCCAGCTGGAGATCATGCGCGAAGGCCAGCTCACCGAGCGCTTCAGCCGCGCCATCGAGCAGCTTGGCAGCGACAAGCTCGACGTCCGCCTCGGCGCCATCTACGCGCTGGAGCGGATCGCCGTCGCCTCCGCCGACGAGCGCGGCCCGATCCTGGAGGTGCTGACCGCCTACGTCCGCGGCCACTCCCCCTGGCCCCCGTCCGGCTGGGACTACGGCACCGGCACGCCCTCCGACGACGAGGAGGCCGACCGGCCGATGCGCTCGCTGCAGTTCCGCGCCCCCGACGTGGCGGCGGTCGTCATCATCCTCGGGCGGCGCCCGGCGAGCTGGACCGAGCCGGAGGAGCTGCTGCTGTCGCGGGTCGACCTGCGCCAGGCCTACCTGCGGCGTGCCAACTTCGACCGGTTCAACCTCCGCAACGCGAACCTGCGCCGCGTGCAGGCGCGGGGCGCCCACCTTCGTGCCGCCAAGCTCAAGTACGCGAACCTCGCGGAGGCCCGGCTGGACGGTGCCGACCTGCGCGATGCCGAGTTGGTCGGCGCCAACCTGCGCGGCGCGGACCTGAGGCTCGCGAAGCTGGGGGGTGCAGATCTACGTGGCGCCGACCTG
>DASWDC010000354.1:0-3993 GCA_036395655.1 Actinomycetota bacterium
AGCTCGCTCCCCAATCGGTGGCCAAACGCGCGCTGGCGGCGGCCAGCGACTGGCGGGAGCGCCTCGCGGACGCCTACGACGAGGGCCGCGCCGCCATGGATGAGCGGGAGGCGGAGCTGCGAGCTCTCCTCGCCGAGCCGGGGAACGAGACGCCGTAAGTCCCAGGTCCAGCAGCAACAAACTGGACGTCTCGGCCTGGCTCGGCGGGATGGAGGTTTCCACCTGCGGCTAGCCGCCGACACCTGAGGGTTGATGAGCCCATGGACAAGATGAACGCCAACGAGATCCGCGCGACCTTCACCGGCTTCTTCGTGGAGCGGGGGCACCGGCTGGTGCCCTCCAGCCCGCTGATCCCCAACGACCCCACGCTGCTGCTCGCCAACGCCGGCATGAACCAGTTCAAGCCGTACTTCCTCGGCGAGACCGTGCCGGAGTACACCCGCGCGACCAGCGTGCAGAAGTGCACCCGAACCAGCGACATCGAGAACGTCGGCGACGCCAGCCACTGCACCTTCTTCGAGATGCTGGGCAACTTCAGCTTTGGCGACTACTTCAAGGAAGGCGCCATCGCCTACGCCTGGGAGCTGGTCACCGAACGGTTCGGCCTTGACCCCGAGCGGCTGTGGGTCACCGTGTACCTCGACGACGACGAGGCGATCGAGCTGTGGCGCGAGGTCGGCGTCCCCCCCGAGCGGATCCAGCGGCTCGGCAAGGACGACAACTTCTGGTCGATGGGCGTGCCCGGCCCCTGTGGGCCGTGCTCGGAGATCCACTACGACCGCGGGCCGGAGTTCGGGCCCGGCGACGGTGGCCCGGCCAGCGAGTCCACCCGCTATCTGGAGATCTGGAACCTGGTGTTCATGCAGAACATCCGGGACGAGGACTACAACATCGTCGGCGACCTGCCCAAGAAGAACATCGACACCGGCATGGGCCTGGAGCGGATCGCGATGATCCTGCAGGACGCGCCGACCATGTACGAGACCGACCTGCTCGCCCCGGTCCTCCACGAGGTCCAGGAGGTCTCCGGCCGCGCCTACGGCAGCAACGGCCGCACCGACGTCTCCATCCGGATCGTCACCGAGCATGCCCGCTCGGCGGCGTTCCTGATCGCCGACGGGGTGCTGCCATCCAACGAGGGCCGCGGCTACATCCTGCGGCGGCTGCTGCGCCGCGCGGTGCGCCACGCCCGCCTGCTCGGCGTCGAGGGCGGCGACCCAGCCCTGCCGCTGGTCACCGACCGGGTGGTCGACAACCTTGGCGCGGCCTGGCCGGAGCTGGTCGCGCAACGCTCCCTGATCAGCCAGGTGGTCGCCAGCGAGGAGGAGTCCTTCGCCCGGACGCTCCGCCAGGGCTCCCAGATCCTGGAGGGCGCCATCGCCCGTGCCCGCGACGAGGAGGCCACCGCCCTCGCCGGGGAGGTCGCCTTCCAGCTGCACGACACCTACGGGTTCCCCTTCGAGCTGACGCTGGAGGCGGCCGAGGAGGCGGGCCTGGCGATCGACCGGGACCGGTTCGAGCAGCTCATGGACGAGCAGCGCCGCCGCGCCAAGGAGGCCCGCAAGGAGTTGGCCGGCGCGCAGCGCAAACTGGAGGCCTACCGGGACCTGTCGGCGCGCTTCGGCCGCACCACCTTCACCGGCTATGACGAGTCCAGCACCGCGGCGCGCCTGCTCGGCCTGCTCGACCCCGACGGCGAGGAGCTGGCCAGCGCTACCGAGGGCCAGCAGGTCGAGCTGATCCTCGACCGCACCCCCTTCTACGCCGAGGCCGGCGGCCAGGTCGGCGACCAGGGCAGGATCCACACCAGCGACGGCGCCCTGCTGGAGGTCACCGGCACCCGCTTCGGCCTGGAAGGCTTCACCGTCCACCAGGCCCGCGTCCTGGGCGGCGAGGTGCACCCCGACCAGACCGTCCTCGCCGAGGTCGACGAGGCCCGCCGGGCGGCGGTGGCGCGCAGCCACAGCGCCACCCACGTGCTCCACTGGGCGCTGCGCCGGGCGCTCGGCGACCACGCCCGCCAGCAGGGCTCGCTGGTCGACGCCGGGCGGCTGCGCTTCGACTTCGCGCACTTCTCCGCGGTCGCGCCCGAGGAGCTCGCCGGGATCGAGGAGAACGTCAACCGGCACCTGCTCGGCGACCCCGAGGTGCGGGTGTGGCACACCAGCCTCGCCGACGCCGAGGCGGCCGGCGCGATCGGGCTGTTCGGCGAGAAGTACGGCGCGGTGGTGCGGGTGGTCGACATCGGCGACTTCTCCCGCGAGCTGTGCGGCGGCACCCATGTCGGCCACGGCAGCCAGGTCGGCCCGGTCCGCATCCTCGGGGAATCCTCGATCGGCGCCAACCTGCGCCGCATCGAAGCGTTCACCGGCATGGACGCGCTGCGCTTCTTCGACCGGGAGCGCAAGCTCCTCGAAGAGGTCGCCGCGCTGCTGCGCACCCGCCCCGACGACGCCCCCGAGCAGCTCCGCCGCCGCCTCGAGGCGCTCGCCGACGCGCAGAAGGAGCTGGAGCGCCTCCGGCTCGCCAACCTGGAGGCCAAGGCGGCCGAGCTGGCCGGCCAGGCCCGCCCGTCCGGCGGCCACGCCGACGCTGACGGCGCCTGGCTGGTGATCGAGCAGGTCCCCGACACCGCCACCGACGACCTGCGCCGCATGGCGACCCTGGTCCGGGAGCGCCACGGTGGGGGGCCCGGGGTGGTGGTGCTCGGCTCCAGCGCGGGCGGCAAGGCCGCGATGGTCGCGGTGATCACCAAGGACCTGGCCGACGCCGGCCGTTCCGCCGCCGAGGTGCTGCGCCCCGCCGCCCAGGTGGTCGGCGGCGGCGCCGGCGGCAAGGGCGACCTCGCCACCGCCGGCGGCCGCGAGCCGGGCAAGCTCGCCGAGGCGCTCGCCGTCGCCGAGCGGGAGGCCCGCAACCTGGTGGGGGAGCCGTGACGCGCCCCGTATGAGCGGACGGGTGCTCGCCCTGGATGTCGGCAGCCGCCGGCTCGGCGTCGCCGTCTCCGATCCCACCGGCACGGTGGCCACGCCGCTGACCACCGTGCCGCGCCGCAAGGTGGCCGACGACGCCGCCGCGCTCGCCAAGCTCGCCGCCGAGCAGCAGGCCCGCCTGATCGTGGTCGGCCTGCCGGTGACGCTGGCCGGCGGGGAGGGGCGGGCCGCCACCGAGGTCCGCGCCTACGTCGCCGAACTCGCCGGCCTGCTCCCGGGGATCGCCTTCGAGCTGGCCGACGAGCGCCTCTCGACGGTCGCCGCCGAACGGGCGCTGATCGGCGGGGGCGTGCGCCGCCGCGAGCGGCGCGACGTGGTCGATCAGGTCGCGGCTAGTCTTTTTCTGCAGACATGGCTCAATATGCGGCAAGGCGAGCGCCGGGGGAGGGAGGCGTCCGGGTGAAGCTCAACTGGGAACCAGGGACCTACGTCGGCCGCGCCGAGCGGCGCGCCCGCAAGCGACGCCGCGCCCGCGGGATCGCGCTCATGCTGGCCCTGGTGCTGGTCGTTGTCGGAGGCACCTTCGAGCTCTACCGGCTCACCGCCGCGCCACGCCGGCCACAGGTCGCCGCCGGGCTCAAGGTCAGCTTCACGATCACGCCCGGTGAAGGCACCATGCAGATCGCCGACGCGCTGGCGAAGGCCGGGGTGGTCTCCTCCGCCGGCCGCTTCCGCGCCGCCGCCGACCAGCGCGGCGTCTCCGGCGCCCTCAAACCGGGGACCTACCAGCTGCTCACCGGAATGAACGTCGACGACCTGCTCGACCTGCTGGTCCGCGGCCCCGCCACCGGGCCGCGCTTCACCATCCCCGAAGGCTCCACCGTCCTCCAGATCATCGCCCGGATTGCCGCCACCAGGCACTTCAGCGCCGTCCAGCTGCAGCACGCCATGGCCAGCCCCGACCTCAACGTCCCCTACCGACCCAAGGGCGTGACCTCGATGGAGGGGCTGCTGATCCCCCTCACCTACGACATCAACAAGGGCGACAGCGCCGTCGACG
>DASWDC010000355.1:0-9814 GCA_036395655.1 Actinomycetota bacterium
CGGCCGCTTGATCCGGCAGTTGGCCAGCAGGAGCCCGCCGTCCGCCAGCTCGGGAACGGCGGCGACCAGCGCCGCCCGGACCCGGTCGGGCCGCACCCCCGCCTCCAGCCACCCCGGCAGCCTGGCAAAGCGGCGCAACCCCTCCCAGACCACCCCCGGCGGCCCCCGGAGGTCGCCGTCGTCACCGCGGTTGCGGGCAGGCACCGCGCCTCTCCTCTGCCGATGGGAACCCGGCCGCTCCAACAGTAGCGGCCGGTTGGTTTGAGGCCGATGAGGAGCGGGCCGTCAGCCGGTCGGCAGGCGCAGCCGGTAGCCGACCCCGCGGACCGTCTCCAGGTCGCAGTGGCCGAACGGCCGGTCGAGCTTGCGGCGGAGATAGGCCACGTATTGGTCGACCACGTTCGAGGTGGGGTCGTAGGCACCACCGTGTCCCGAGGCCGGCCGATCAGGGACTCCGCGCCTATCCTTGGTCGCGATGACCGCCGACGCACAACCTTCCCTGCTGACGCGTTTGGCCGATCTGCCCTACGCCGAGCCCGCCGCCCCCATCGGGGCGGACGCCGCCGTGCTGCTGGCGCTCTCGCCGGTCCCCGGTGGCGCCGACGACCTCGGGCTGGTCCTGGTGCGACGGCCCGAACACATGCGCAACCACGCCGGCCAGGTCGGCCTGCCCGGCGGCGCGGTCGAGCCCACCGACGCCGGCCCGGTCGCCGCGGCGCTGCGCGAAGCCCACGAGGAGGTCGGCCTCGACCCGGCCGGGGTCCGGGTGGTCGGCAGCCTCCCGCGCGCCTACCTGAACGTCTCCGGCTTCGACGTCCTCCCCGTGGTCGGCTCCTGGGACGGCCAGGCGCCCCTGCGGCCCAACGACAGCGAGGTCGCCGGCATCCTCCGGCCAACCCTGCGCCAGCTCGCCGACCCCGCCAACCATGGCACCATCCCCCTGGAACGCCTGGTCGGCCCCGCCGACCTGCGCGGCCGCCCCGGCCCGGCGCCAAGCCCCGTCTTCTGGGTCGACGGCGTCGCCGTCTGGGGCTTCACCGCCGGCCTCCTGGTCCGCTTCCTCGAAGCCCTCGGCCTCCCCGCCCCGCCCCTCCCACCCTGGTGGCCACCCCCACGGCCGGGTACTCCATAAGCACTCGGATCGTTCCGGAAGTGGCAGCCCGCGAGTTGCCGGGATGCCTGGACCCGCGCGGCGCGGCTGCTGGGCGTGGCAGAGCCCGCTGGCCCTGGTCCGGTCGACCTGACAGATCGACCCAGGCATCGTCCCTTGAATTGCTGATGCGTGAGACACCCGCGATGGGGTATTTCTGGGTGTCGCTGCCCCAGTGTCAGTGACCACCGCTTCAAGGGAGACACACATGACTGACGCCGCGGCGACGGCCGTTCCCCCCGCCACGGTCCAGGGCGACGGCACCCCCGTGGTGCTGGTGCACGCCTTCCCGCTCGACGGGCGCATGTGGGCGCCGCAGGTCGAGGCGCTGGCCGGGGCCTACCAGGTGATCGTGCCGGACCTGCGCGGGTTCGGCGCCGCGCGGGACCAGGTGACCGAGCCCGACGGCACCACCATGGACCTGCTCGCCGACGACCTCGCCCGCCTGCTGGATGCGCGCGGCCTCGACCAGGTGGTACTCGGCGGCCTGTCGCTGGGCAGCTACCTCGCCTACGCCTTCCTCCGGCGCCATCCCGGCCGGCTCGGCGGGCTGATCCTGTTCAGCACCACCGCCGCCGCCGACACCGACGAGACCCGCGCCGCACGCATGGAGCTGGCCAAGCGGGTGGAGGGCGACGGGATCGGCGTCCTCCCCGAAGCGATGCTGCCCCGGCTGCTCGGCCCGACCAGCCTGGAGCAGCGGCCCGAGCTGGTCGAGCGGGTGCGGGCGCTGATCGTGGAGCAGGACCCCGCCGGGGTGGTCACGGCCGAGCACTGCCTGGCGGCACGGCCGGACTCCTTCGGCGACCTTGGCGCGGTGGCGGTCCCGACGCTGGTGATCAGCGGCGCCGAAGACACGGTCACCGGCCCGGACCAGGGACGAGCGGTGGCCTCGGCGATCCGCGACGCCCGTTTTGTCCTGGTTGAGGGGGCCGGTCACCTGGTCAATCTGGAGCAGCCGGAGCAGGTAAACGAGGCGCTGCTCAATTTCATCGCGCCGATTTGGATTTGATTCGCCCGCAACCGGTGACAACGCGACAAGGCATTTAGTACGCTCATGGGCGCCGTTGGTTCCGAGAGCCCCCAAACGGAGCCGAAGAGCGCGAGGGGGGCAGGGGAGGACCGGCCCTTGCCCCCCTCGCCTATGCCCTCGCCTATGCCCGCATATGCCCGCACGCGGTCTCAGTCGTGGTGGTCGTCGCTCGGGCGGCGGCGAAGGCGGGGCAGGTGCGGGCGGCGGAGGTGGTCCGCCCTTGAGCCGGCCTCCGCTTCGTACTGGTCGATCTGGCGGACCAGCACGACCTTGAAGGCGGCGGCGATCGGGATCGCCACCAGCGCGCCGATCACGCCCAGCATGGCGGCGCCGACCAGCGCGGCCAGCAGCACCGCGGCGGGGGAGATGTCCACCGAGTGGCGCAGCACGCGCGGGGCGATCAGGTAGTTCTCCACCTGCTGGTAGCACACCAGCAGCACGATCAGCAGCACGGTGGTGGGCCAGAACCCCTTGGTGACGAGGGCGGCCAGCACCGCGGCGACCGAGCCGATCGGGTGGCCGAGCAGCGGGATCAGGTCCAGCAGCGCGATGAAGATCGCCAGCGGCAGCGGGTAGGGGATTCGCAGGAACTCGAGGATCACGAAGGCGACCGAGCCGCCGATGAAGGCGATCACCAGCCGCCCGATCATGTAGTCGCCGACCTTCTCGACCATGATGTCGGCGATGTGGCCGTAGCGTTCACGCCGCTCGACCGGGAACAGGCGCACCAGGCCGCGGCGCAGGCGGGGCAGGTCCAGCAGGAAGTAGACGGTGAAGACCACCACCGTCAGGAACGAGATCAGCGCGCCGAACACCTGGCCGGTGAAGCCGACCACCCCGCCGGTGAGCCGCCCCGGCAGCTGCTCGATCACGCCCTCCAGACGGGTGCCGAGGTGGTAGCGGTCGTTCAGGTCGCGGAAATGGGCGGACTTGGCCTGCAGGGTGGCGACGTAGTCGGGGAAATGGCGCACCAGCTGGCCGAACTGGTTCACCAGCGGTGGGATCACCGACATCAGGAACCCGGTGAGCAGGGCGAGGAAGGCGGTGAAGATGATCCCGACGGCGAGCCCGCGCCGGACCCCGCGGCGGGTGAGCCCCCGCACCGCCGGCTCCAGGCTGACGGCGAGGAACACCGCGACCAGCACCCGCAGCAGGATGTCGCGCACCGAGTAGACGGCCAGGGCGGCGGCGACCGCGGCCAGCACGCCGAGACCGGCGAAGAACCCCCAGCGGAACAGCGCTCCCGACCGCACCCGGTCCGCGTCGCTGTCGGGGTGGTGCTCCGCCAGCAGCTGCGCCGGGGAGCGGTCGTGGTCGGGTGGTTGCGAGGGCGCCGGCCGGGTCGCGGCGGGGAGTTCGGCGGCGCGCGCCTCGTGGGTTCGGGGTTGGGGGTTCTGGACCTCCCGGGGACTGTGGGGGTCCCGGGAGGTCAGCTCCGCTTGCTCCTCTCGACTCTTCACGGTCGTATCATGCTCCACTCGGGCGGCCACGGTGGCCGGTTCCCTCCTCGACCAGCTCGACCAGGACGCCGTGCGCGCTGCTGGGATGCACGAAGGCGACCACGGTGCCGCCGGAGCCGATCCGGGGGGCCGGCTCGATCACCTCCATCCCGCTGGCACGCAGCCCCTCCAAGGCGCCGGCGATGTCGGTGACGGCATACCCGACGTGGTGGACGCCCTCACCTCGCTTCGCCAGAAACCGCCCAACCGGCGTGTCCGGGCCGAGCGGCGCGACCAGCTGCACCCAGCTGTCGCCGAGCGGGAACAGCAGCTCGTGGACGCCTTGCTCCTCGAGCACCTCCTCGTGCGCGGCCTCCAGGCCGAGCACGCCCTCATAGAAGGCGCGCCCAGCGGCCAGGTCGTTGACCGCGATGCCGACGTGATCCAGGCGTCCAAGCCGCAAAGTGGGTTCCTTCCCATCGTGTCCGCGTTCCCGTCCAAGCCTCAGCCAACGTTCAATCGTCCGGACCGGGGTCCAGATCGAGCATCCAGTCCTCGGCGGTGTGGGCCAGCTCCCAGCCCGCTGCCGCGGCGGTGCGGTCCCCGCCGCCGCCGAGCTCGGTGAACAGCCACAGCGGCCGCCCGGCCGGAACCAGGCCCGGCGCCAGCTCCAGCATCCGCCGCCCGGTGCCGCGCCCCTGCGCCGCCGCGTCCACCCCCAGGTGGATCAGCTGGGTGGTCGGCCCGGCGTCGAACAGCAGGAACATCCCGCTCCCGTCGCCGCTGCGAAAGGCGCGGCTGCGCCCATCCTGGAGGCGGAGCCGGAAGACCTCCCCCCGCTTCCCGGCCCGCTGGGCACCCCACGCCGCCCACCAGAGCCGCAGCAGCTCGTCGAGGGCGCCCATGCCGGCCTCGACCAGGCCGGGCGCGCCCGCCCCGGTCCCGGTGGCGCGCCGGAACGCCTGCCGCTCCACCACCCGCAGGCCGGCGGCGCCGAGCTGCTCGCCGAGGTCGGCCCGGGACGACGGCGAGGCCATGACATGGACGTAGGGCCGGCCGGCGGCGAGGAACGCCTCCCGCGCGCCCTCCAGATCAAAGGCGCGCCGCACCCCGAAGACGTAGTTGAAGACGAACACCGGGTCCAGCGGGCAGGTCACCGCCTTCCCCGATTCCAGCTGCGTCACCGCGCCCCCGCCGATCAGGCAGAGCTGCAAGTGGTTCTGCTCGCACGCATGCACGAACCCGAGGCTCGCCGTCGCCGCCGTCATGGGCACAGCCTAACCGAGACGAGGGGGACGCCCCCAGATGCGGCGGTAGACTCGAAGGCCGGCGTTCGCCGAGCTGGATTCGCTGAGCTGGAGGGCTGGATGTCCGAGCGGAACGGAGCCGTCATCTGCGCTGGGGCGCGCACGCCGATCGGCCGCTTCGGCGGGGCGCTGGCGGGGCTGACCGCCATCGAGCTGGGCGGTGTCGCCATCGCCGCCGCGCTAGATCGGGCGGGGGTCGCGCGCGACACGGTCGAGCACGTGATCATGGGGCACGTCCTGCAGGCGGGGCAGGGCCAGATCACCGCGCGGCAGGCGGCGGTCCGCGCCGGCATCCCCATGACCGTCCCGGCGCTCACCGTCAACAAGGTCTGCCTGTCGGGTACCAACGCGATCGCCACCGCCGCCCAGTACGTCGCCCTCGGCCAGGCGGGCACGCTGGTCGCCGGCGGGATGGAGTCGATGAGCAACGCCCCCTACCTGCTGCCCAAGGGCCGCTTCGGGGCGCGCATGGGCCATGCCGAGCTGGTCGACGCGATGATCTGGGACGGCCTCTGGGACGCCTTCGACGATGTCCACATGGGCGGTCTCTCCGACCGGGCCAACCAGCGGCTCGGCATCGACAGGGCGGTCCAGGACGAGTGGTCGGCCCGCTCCCACGAGCGCGCGGCGGCCGCCGCCAAGACCGTCCTGTGCGAGGAGATCGCCCCGGTCAGGGTGCCGCAGCGGCGCGGCGACCCGATCCTCATCGAGGAGGACGAGGGCGTGCGCCCCGGCACCACCGCCGAGGCGCTCGGCAAGCTCAAGCCGGCCTTCGGCGCCGATGGCACCATCACCGCCGGCAACGCCTCGCAGATCTCCGACGGCGCCGCCGCCGTGGTGGTCACCTCCCGCGACCGGGCGGAGCGCGAGGGCCTGCCGGTGCTCGCCGAGGTGCTCGCCTACGGCACCGTCGCCGGGCCCGACCCGAGCCTGCACTCGCAGCCGTCGCGGGCCATCCGCGACGCCTGCCGGCGCGGCGGCGTGGCCGTGGAGGACCTCGACCTGGTGGAGATCAACGAGGCGTTCGCCGCCGTGGCGCTGCAGTCGGCCCGCGAGCTCGGCGTGGACGAGGCGATCGTGAACGTCAACGGCGGCGCGGTCGCGCTCGGCCACCCGATCGGGGCGAGCGGCGCCCGCCTGGTGCTCACCTGCGCGCTGGAGCTGCGCCGCCGTGGCGGCGGCCTCGGCGCGGCCGCCCTGTGCGGCGGCGGGGGCCAGGGGGACGCCCTCCTGCTCCGGGTCGAAGGGTAACCATGACGCTCAGGCTGAGGGTGACGGTGAGGCCGCGTGCCGCCGGCTGACACCCCCGCCCGGGAGCTGCTGGGCCGGCTCCACGCGGGCGACAAGCGCGCGGTGGCGCGGCTGATCTCGCTGCTGGAGGACGGCGCGCGGGCGCGGCTCCGCGAGGTCGCCGAGACGCTGAACCCCATCACCGGGCGGGCGCGGGTGCTCGGCCTGACGGGAGCGCCCGGGGTCGGCAAGTCGACCCTCTGCGACGCGCTGGTGGCCGCCTTCCGCGCCCAGGGCCGCACCGTCGGGGTGCTGGCGGTCGACCCGTCGTCGCCGTTCACCGGCGGGGCGCTGCTCGGCGACCGGGTGCGGATGCAGCGCCACGCGCTCGACGACGGCGTCTACATCCGCTCGATGGCGACCCGCGGCCAGCTCGGCGGCCTCGCCTGGGCGACCCCCCAGGCCGTCCGGGTGCTGGACGCCGCCGGCTGCGAGCTGGTCCTGATCGAGACCGTCGGCGTCGGCCAGGCCGAGGTCGAGGTCGCCGGCCTCGCCGACACCACCCTGGTGGTGCTCGCCCCCGGCTTCGGCGACGCCGTCCAGGTGGCCAAGGCCGGCATCCTCGAGGTCGCCGACCTCTTCGTGGTCAACAAGGCCGACCGCGACGGCGCCGACACCGTCGCCCGCGACCTGCGCCAGATGCTGCACCTCGGCGAGGAACGGCCATGGGACGTGCCGGTGGTCAAGACGGTCGCCGAGCGCGGCGACCGCACCCGCGACGGCGACAGCGGCGTCGGCGAGCTGGTCGAGCGGATCGCCGCCCACCACGCCTACCTGGAGGCCAGCGGCGCGCTGGAACGCCGCCGCCGCGCCCGCGCCGGCCGCGAGGTCGAGGAGATCGCCCTCAGCAGCCTCCGCGCCGAACTGGGCGGCCTCGGCCACGGCGAGGCGCTCGACAGCCTCGCCGAGCAGGTCGCCGCCGGCAAGCTCGGCCCCTACAGCGCCGCCGACCAGCTGCTCGACCAGGTCCGCGGCCCGCGCTGAGCTGACCTCGGGCCAGCGGCCGGGTAGTGGATCTGGCTGATCGGATCGGTTACGCTCGCGACCATTCCGATCCGATTACACACAACGAGCAGTTCAGGGGCTTCGCGCGCCACGGACCTGGCGGCGGGCGGCCGAAAAACTGCCAGGAAAGGGTGAGGATGCCCCCCAGCTCCCGTGTCACGCACCGGGCCAAGCGGTGCCTGTACCGAGTCCTGCAGCCAGCCATGGTCATCGGGGTGGCGGTCGCGCTGCTGATGTCTTCCGGAGGGCCGGCCACCGCCGGGACGCTCGCGCCGGCGGCGCCGGCCGCCAGCCCAGCAGCCGGGGACGTCGTGCAGGCACAGCCCACCACCATCCATCTCGATCCGCTCGGGCTCCTGCCCGTGCCGGTCCGCGCGTGGCACGTCCTGTACCGGTCGACGTCGGCCCTGGGGAGGCCGGACGTGGTGTCCGGCACCCTGCTGGTCCCGTTCCTGCCCTACGGCGGGGACCGGCCCATCATCGGCTACGCCCCAGGCACCCACGGGATGGGCGACCAGTGCGCCCCCTCCCAGAAGCTGGCCGACGGCCAGGACGTCGAGCTGCTGGTGATCGGCCAGTTCCTGCTGCGCGGCTGGGCGGTCGCCGTCACCGACTATGAGGGGCTCGGCACCCCCGGCGACCACACCTATGCGGTGGGGATCTCCGAAGGCCACGCGGTGCTCGACGTGGCCAGGGCCGCGTCGCGGGTGGGCGGGGCCGGGCTGTCGCCGGACGCGCCAGTGGTGCTCTACGGCTACTCCCAGGGCGGCCAGGCGGCCGGCTGGGCCGCCCAGCAGGCGGCGAGCTACGCGCCGGACCTGCCGGTCAAGGGCGTCGCGGCGGGCGGGGTGCCGGCCGACCTCGTGCGCGTGCTGCACAATCTCGAAGGCACCTCCGAGTTCGGCCTGGCCTTCGCCGCGGGCGCGGGCTTCGACACCGCCTACCCCGAGCTGCACCTGGAGCACTACCTCAACCCCCGGGGGCAGGCGGCCCTCGACCGGATCCGCGGCGAGTGCAGCGACTCCGAGCTGGGCGGCCTGAGCCTGTCGGACCTCACCACCAGCGACCCGATGACCACGCCGGCATGGCAGGCGCGGCTGCGGGAGAACCGCCTGGGTGCGGTCGCCCCGAAGATGCCGGTCCTGCTCTACCACGGGGAAGCCGACGAGATCATCCCCTACGGCGTCGGCACGACCCTCAAGGACGATTGGTGCGCCAAGGGCGCGGCGCTGACCTGGGTCAGCTACGCGGGTGCCAGCCACGTCGGGGCGGCGGCAGAGGGCAGCCTCATGGTGACCGACTGGATCCACCGCCTGCTGTTCGGTGACGACATCCCGAACAGCTGCTGACCAGGATCAGGGAGGTGAGGGCACCGCGGCCGGCATCCACAGCGCCGGCCGCGGTGCCCGCTCCGTCGCCAGCCCGGAGCCACGCCACGGCAGGCCACTACAATCGCCCCAGGCCGTCGAGCCGGCCGTCATCCGGCCGTGACGGGAGCTGAACGGAGGCGACCCTTGCGCGAGCACCAGGCCCACGACGCCACCCCGCTCGAACAACTCGAAGCACTCGAACAGCAGCGCGACCGCTGGCGCCGCCGCTACCAGGCGGCGGGGGAGCGGGACGCGGACTTCACCACCCTGTCCGGCGAGCCGAACCCGCCGCTGGTCTCCCCGCTCGACCATCCCGAGCGGGACGAGGCCGCCGCCATCGGCTTCCCCGGCGAGTACCCCTACACCCGCGGCATCCACGCCACCATGTACCGTGGCCGGCCCTGGACGATCCGGCAGTTCTCCGGCTTCGGCAATGCCCGCGAGACCAACGCCCGCTACCGCTACCTGATCGCCCAGGGCGGCGGCGGCCTCAGCGTCGCCTTCGACATGCCGACGCTGATGGGCCGCGACTCCGACGACCCGCGGGCACTCGGCGAGGTCGGCCACTGCGGCGTGGCGATCGACTCGGCCGCGGACATGGAGATCCTCTTCGACGGCCTGCCGCTGGAGCGGATCACCACCTCGATGACCATCTCCGGCCCGGCGCCGATGCTGTTCGCCATGTACCTGGTCGCCGCCGAGCGCCAGGGCGCCGAGATCGCCAGGCTCGACGGCACCCTGCAGACCGACATCCTCAAGGAGTACATCGCCCAGAAGGAATGGCTGTTCCCGCCGGAGCCGCACCTGCGCCTGATTGCCGACCTGCTGGAGTTCTGCGCCGCCGAGGTGCCGAAGTACCACCCCATCTCGGTGAGCGGCTACCACATCCGCGAGGCGGGCTCCACCGCCGCGCAGGAGCTGGCCTTCACCCTCGCGGACGGGTTCGCCTACATCGAGCTGGCTCGGCGCCGCGGCCTGGACGCCGAGACCGTCGCCGCGCAGCTGTCGTTCTTCTTCGACGCCCACATCGACTTCTTCGAAGAGATCGCCAAGTTCCGCGCCGCCCGCCGAATCTGGGCGCGCTGGCTCCGGGACCGGTACGGCCTGCGGAGCGAGGCGGCGCTGCGGCTCAAGTTCCACACCCAGACCGCCGGGGTCTCGCTCACCGCCCAGCAGCCCGGCAACAATGTCGTCCGCACCGCCCTGGAGGCCCTGTCAGC
>DASWDC010000356.1:0-5407 GCA_036395655.1 Actinomycetota bacterium
CGGCCGCTCCGCCGCAGCCGCCGGCCCCGCCGCGGAGTTGGGCGCAGGTGCACGTCGTTCAGCAGGACCCGAACCCGTCCGGGGAGTACATCCTCAACCTCCCGTTCCCGGGCCGGAACCGGCGTCGCCGCACCAGCACGCTGCTGGACGTGACCACGGTCTCGATCGCGGCGGTGCTGGCGCTGGTGGCGGTGGCGCTCTCCATCACCGTGCTGGCGGGCCACCTGCTCACCGCCTGGCAGGTGTACTTCGTCCTGCAGTCGGCCTTCGGCATCCTGATCGTCCAGGCCTTCGGCGGCGGGTTGAGCACCCTCTGCACCACCAGCCAGAGCAGGCTGAAGGAGCGCATCCGCAAGCTCAGCACGGTGACCATGGCGGCGGTGGCGTGGCTGGTCTGCGTCACGGGGACCTTCTTCGGCTACGCCGCCTACAGCGCCAAACCGCCGGCACGAAGCGCGAACCTGCGCCTCTACCCGCAGCGGTGGCTGCACTCCCAGCCGCGCCTGGCCTTCTGGGACACCTTCGGGATGGAGTGGAAGCTGCACCTCGGCTGGATGACGCCGTTCCTGGCCACGGCGGTCGCCTTCGTCGCGCTCCGCTACGGCAGGCGGGTGATGGCCGACCCGCAGGTGCGCAAGCTGCTCACCAACGTCTTCGTGCTCGCCTTCGCCACCGCGGTGATCGCCTCAGTCCTCGGCGCGATCGTGAACGTGGTCGCCCCCAACGACTTCATGCACCGATCATGAGCGCCACCCAGCCCCAGCCCCAGGCCCGCCGGGGCTCCCGCCCGGGCACCGCCGGCCAGGACCCGCCGGAGCAGGAGCCGAACGGCGGCATCGTCGCCGCGGTGATCGCCGCCGGGGCCGCCTGCGCCGTGCTCGGCATCCTGACGGTGCTGGCGGCCGCGGTCCCGGCACTGGCCGACGTGCTCACCTTCTACGCCCCAGCGGGCCCGATCACCGGGAAATTCATCCTGGCCACAATCGCCTACCTGATTATCTGGGCGAACCTGCATTTCCGGCTCCGCGGCCGCGAGCTGAGCCTCTCAAAAGGCTTCGTGATCACCCTGCTGCTGTTGATGACCGGCCTGATCGGCACCTTCCCCCCCTTCTACCAACTGTTCGGTCACGGATCGTAGCCCACGTCAATTGCTTTCTCGTTTTCGGAAGAGAGGTGGCTCCCCCCATGCCACGTACTCGGTCCGCACAACGGTTCGGCGCCCTCGCCATCGTGGTCGGCGGGCTGATCGGCGTCACCGGCGTCGTCCACGCGCAAAACAACGCCCCGGCCGCCCAGACGCCAACGCAGGCGCAGCAACAGCAGCAGGCCGCCGACGTGACCGCCTGCCGGCTGACCATGCCGGCGAACGCGCTCAGCGCCCAGGGTCTGGCCACGCCCTGGATCCTCAGCGGCGCCCGGGGCGGGCGGTGCGACGAGACCATCAAGGACCAGGCGGCGTTCATCGACGCCACGATCTTCGATCCGGCGACCAACGCGCTGTCCATCTACCGCCCGCTGATCGTCAACCGGGGCACCACCCCGGCGATCGCGCCGCTGGCCCCGACCCTGCCGGCCAACGCGGTGGTGGAGATCAGCGTCGGCTTCAACGGCGACCAGCTGTTCCTCGCCGACGCGAATCACGGCGCCGACATCGCGGCGGGCAACTGCGTCAACGGACTGCCCGGGTCGATCTTCGGGCAGGAGATCTTCTGCAACGCCCCGGCGTTCTACGCCGCCGCGAACGGGAAGGTGAAGCTCCCGGCGCCGGGCACCTCCTCCGCCGACGGGCAGCCGTGCCCGACCACCGAGAGCTGGGAGATCGTCGACCAGGACCAGTCCGACAACACCACCACCAACTACCTGGTGAGCGGCGACCAGACCGCCCAGAACACCGCCGCCAACGCCGCCCGGCTCGGGGGCACGCCGGTCGGCAACGGCAGCGACAACAACCTCCTCACCCGCTTCTACGGTCCGGCGCTGAACTGCGCCCCGCCGACGGCGACCGACGTCACCGACCCGGCCAACCCGGTGCAGTCGACCTCCTCGGCGCTGCAGGGCCTCAACGCCCGCGCGCAGAACCTGGCGCAGCCAGCCACGATCCCGGCGAACGACCCATTCGTGCTGCGCGGCGACCAGCCCAACCTCACCAAGCTCAACCTCTACCGCACGCAGGTCAACCAGCCCGCGGTCGCGAGCCTCCAGGACGCCTCCACCGCCACCTACTGCAACAACCTCTGGAACCTCGGCCTCGCGAAGGTCGAGCAGGACCAGGCCGCCCTGCGGGCCTTCGGCCGCTCCCCCGACCCGGCGACCTCCCCCGACCTGCACCTGTTCCTGCTCAGCCGCTTCAAGGACAGCTGGGACAACCTCACCTGCGAGAAACTCACCGGCATCCCCAACCCCGTCACCGTCGAGACCGACAACAACGGCCTCGTCCTCAGCGCCCAGGTCACCCTCCCCGGCCAGACTCCGACATCCACCACCGAGGCCGGCCCCACCTCCACCGTCGCCCCGACCTCCACGGTGGCTCCGACCAGCACCGACGCCCCGACCTCGACCGATGCGCCCACAAGTACGGCGGCTCCGACCTCCACCGTGGCGCCGACCTCGACCGTGGCTCCGACCTCCACGGCGGCTCCGACGACCACGATCGCCCCCACCTCGACCGCTGCCGCCCCAACCACTGCCGCGCTAAGCTCCACGGCCGCTCCCCAGACCACCGCGGCACCCACGACCGCCGTGCCGACCACGGCGGCCCCCGTCACCACCGACGCTCCAGCCACGACCGCGGCGCCCATGACGACTGCCGCGCCGCCTACCACCGCCGCGCCGATGGCCACCCAGCCCGTCGTGGCGCAGCAGCACAAGCCAACGACGCGGATCACCACCGCGACCCAGACACGCACCGTCGTCCTGGTCAGCGACCCCGCCACCCCCACCATGCGGCAGGGCGGCACGCTGCCGTTCACCGGCGCGGGCGACACCAGGCTGATCCTGCTGATCTCCGCCCTCCTGGTCCTCGGCGGCAGCCTCCTGGTCTGGCACGGCAGCACCCCCAGAAGCGCACGGCACACCCCGCGCCACTAACCACCCCGCACCGGCACCGCGCGATCTCGCCGCCAGCCCCGACCAACGACGGGGCTGGCGGCGACTCACGTCAGGCGCGCGGGTTCAGCGCAGGTTCAGCGGGGGGCGTCGGGGAGCAGGACGCGGAAGGAGGCGCCGCCGCCGTGGCGGTCTTCCACCCAGGCGCGGCCGCCGTGGAGGGTGGCGAAGCGGGCGACCAGGGCGAGGCCGATGCCGGAGCCGGGGGCGTGGGCGTTGGCGCTGTCGGCCTGGCGGAAGGGCTGGAAGATCTTGTCGCGCAGCTCCGGGGGCACGCCGGAGCCGTCGTCCTCGACGATCAGGAGGGCGCCCTCGGGGGTGGCGCGGAGGCGGATCCAGACCATGGTGTCGGCGGGGGTGTGGCGGAGGTTGCCGAGGAGGTTCTCGACGATCCGCTCGACCTTGGGGCCGTCCAGGCTCGTGCGGAGGGCGGGGAGGTCGAGTTTGACGACGCGCTCGTCGCCGATGCTGGACTCCTCCACCACCCGGCGGACCAGCTCGCCCAGGTCGACCGGCGAGCGGCGCGGCGCCAGGGAACCCTTGGTGAGGCGGTCCAGGTCGAGCAGGTCCTCCAGCAGCCGGTAGAGCTTGCGGGCGTTGGTGACCAGGCGGCCGAGCAGGTCGGCGACGTCGTCGGTGGGCAGGTTGGCGAAGCTCCGCTCCAGCGTGAGGGCGCTGCCGAGCACGGTGGTGAGGGGGGTGCGCAGGTCGTGCGAGACGGCCTGCATGAAGGTGGTCTTCAGCTCGTCGAGGGCGCGCAGGTGCTCGGCGGCGGCCCGCTCCTTCTCCAGGGAGCGGCGGGCGTCGGTGACGTCGGTGAGGATCCCCTGCCAGAAGCGCGGCTGCCCGGCCGGGTCGGTGACCAGGACCGCCTCGTCACGGACCCAGCGGACCTCGCCGCCCTTGGCGTTGACGCGATACTCGGCGACGAACGGCTCGCCGGTCTCGTTGGTCCGCTCGCACTCCTCGTGGACCCAGGGGGCGTCCTCGGCGTACAGCCAGCGGTCCCAGATCCCTGGGTCGCCGACGCAGTTGCTGGCCTTCTCGCCGAACAGCGTCTCGACACCGGGGCTGACGTAGCTGAGCATGCTCGGCGCCTCGATCGGGGCGGTGTAGACCATCGCCGGGATGCGTTCGAGCAGCGACCGGAAGCTCGCCTCCGTATCGGCCAGGCGCTGCTCCAGGTCGAGATTACGCGCCGCGAGCAGTGCCTCGATGTGCTGGCAGGCGCCAGCCTCCGACTCAGTCGACGCTGTCACGGCCCTTCACCTCGCCCGAGTACCCGTTCCGGTCCAAGTACCGGTCCAAGCAGTTTCCCACGGACCATGCTGTCTAACCAATTCGGCCGAGACGCGCTACAAGCGCCAGGGGGCCGGTCAAGTACCGGCGTTGCGCTTTTCCTGCCTGTCTGGGCGGGAGGCGGGGGCAGCGCGAGCCGAGTGTGCTTGACCGGCCCCCTGGAGGTGACGGGCGGCGGCGCTGAGCAGTCCGGCGACGTCGTCGCAGCGGACATGGCGGCCGTCCCTGACCACCTGGCGGCCGGCGACCACCACGTCGGTGACGTCGTCGGGCGCGGCGGCGAACAGCACGGCGGCTGCCAGGTCCGGATCGGCGGCCTCGCCCGCCCCAGGGACCGCGCCGGCGAGGCGCCGGGAGGCGAAGCTGACGGCGACGAAGTCGGCCAGGCTGCCAGGACGCAGGGCCACCGGGTCCCAGCCGAGGGCGGCGTAGCTGTTGGCGGTGGCGGCGGCGAGCAGCTCGTCGGGATCGTGGACGCCGCGGCGCCCCAGGCGCAGGCGGTCGTCCAGCTCGACGGCGCGGGTCTCCTCGAACGGGTCCACGACCGCGTTGGAGTCGCTGCCGACGCAGAGCCGCACCCCGGCGTCGCGCAGCTCGGCGGCTGGGCCGATGCCGTCGCCCAGGTCGCGCTCGGTGGTCGGGCAGAAGCAGGCGAACGCGCCCGCCGCGCCGAGGCGGCGCAGGTCGTCGCCGTCGAGGTGGGTGGCGTGCACGGCGGTGGTCCCCGGGCCGAGGGCGCCGGCCTCGTCCAGCAGCGCGGTGGGGCGCAGCCCGGTGTGGGCGAGGCAGTCGTCGTTCTCGGCGACCTGCTCGGAGAGGTGGACGTGCAGCGGCACCCCCGCCGCGCGCGCCCAGGCGGCGACCTCGCCCAGTTCCTCGGGCGCGACCGCGCGGACGCTGTGGATCGCCGCGCCGACCCGGACCAGCCCCTCCGCGGCGCCCGGCAGCGTCCCGGCCTCGGCGTCGCCGCGCAGGCGCTCGACCCGGGCCGCCCAGGCGGCGG
>DASWDC010000357.1:0-9791 GCA_036395655.1 Actinomycetota bacterium
AGACCCCGCCGCCGAGCCCGTCGACCAGCTCGCCGTTGACGATCACGTGGGCGGTGCGGTAGCCCTTGGCGGCGGTACGCTCCCCGGTCGCGCCGTTCATCGAGAAGACCTGTCCGGGCATGACCAGGCTGCCGTTCACCGCGGCGGCGATCAGCCCGATGTTGTGGACCCTGGGCGCGTCGGCGGCGCTGAAGGTGGTCGTGAAGGTCGAGAGGACCTCCTTGACGCCGAGCGCCTGCGCGGCCGCGGTGGTCAGCCGCGGCTGCTGGGGAGCAACCGGCAGGGTCACCTGGCGGTCGCCGCCGGGGCGGGTTCCGGCGGCGAGCAGCGCCGCGGCGGCCTTGGCGGGGTCGAGGGCGCGGCCGGGGACCGCCGGGACGACGTGGGCGGAGGACCCGGCGGTCGTGAAGGTCGCGGCGGTGGCGGCGCTGTAGGCGGACGGGAGCCTGCGGCGCAGCAGCTGGTCGAGCCCGGCGGGGTCGAGGGCGAGCCGCAGCTGCCCGCCGGCGGGGCTGGCGCGCAGCAGCGGGGCGAGGTCGCCGGGCTGCAGGGTCGCCTCCCCCACGGTCCCCACCGCCCCCGGCCCGCTTGGCGTGGTGACGGTGAGCGGCCCGGCGAGGAGGGCGCGGGCCCGCTGAAGCGCCGCCTGGGCGGCGGCATCGGGGACGGTCGGGGCGCGTTCGGTGACGGGGAGACGGATCTCGGCCGCGGGCTGCGGCTGCGCTGCGGCGGCCGCCTCGAGCACCCGCAGCGCGCCCTTGGCGCCCTCGCGGTCGATCGCCTCGCCGGGGCGGCCGGCGACCAGGTCGACCGACGGGGTGGTGGGGATGGTGGTGTCGACCCGCAGGGACGGTTCCCGGCTGGGGCGGTCGAGCCGCCGGTCGAGGGTGGCGAGCAGGCGAGCGAGCTTCGGCTCGTCGGTCAGCACCCGCCAGGGGAGCCGGACCCCGCCCAGCCAGCCGCGCAGGCGCTGCGGGTCGACCGGGCCATGGCGGCCGACCGCCAGAGCGGCGGTGAGGCTCGCGTTGACGTCGAGGCCGATGCCGGCGTCGGCCACGGTCAGCCGCATGGAGGCGCTGCCGGCGCGGATGGTCAGCTCCCGGCTCTGCAGCGCGGTCGCGGCGGCGAGCAGCCGCGACCGCGCCTGTGACGGGGTCAGCCCGGACAGGTCGACGTCGCCGACCGTGACGCCGTGGCGGACCCGCCCGGCGGCCAGCGCGCCGTCGAGCCCGAACAGCGCCAGGACCATGACCAGGGCGATCACCGCGGCGAGCAGCGGGTGGGGCTGGCGCAGCAGGCGCGGGGGCCACAGCTGGCGGGCTGGCGGCAGGCGGACCAGCCGTGCCGTTGGGCGTGGGAGGCGCCGCCGCAGCTTGGCGAACGCCCCGTCTCCGTCGGTCTGCTCCCTGTCTGGCGGTGACTGCACGACCGCGATGGCTGGCTCCTTACGCTGCTCCGGGCCGCCCCCACGGCAGAGCTCCCGGACCCCCTGACGATTCCACCCGGGGCGCATGGCAGCGGCCACCCGGCGACCGGTGAAGCCTACGGGGAGGCCGCTGCGCTGGCAAACCGCAGGGTCAGGTGCCAGCGACGGCGGCCTGGACCAGCGCCTCGTACTCGCCGGCGAGCGCCTCGGCGGCGGCGGTGGTGGCCGCCTCGGCCCACAGGTGGGTGACTGGCTCGACGGTGTCGGGGACCACCAGCGCCCACGGGTCGAGACCCTCCCCGGCCGGATCTGGGTGGAACACCTTGAAACCGTCGGTGTCGTCGCTGACGCGGCCCTTGGCCGCCTCGACGACCTGGCGCATCACCGCGCCCTTGCGCTCCCAGGGGGTGGGGATCTCGCGGCGGACCACATGGGCGCCGGGGAGCCGGGCGACCGCGCAGTCCAGGCCGGTCTCCTGGAGCGCAAGCAGCTCCAGCAGCTTGCCGAAGGCCAGCAGCGCGTCGTAGGCGGGATGCAGCGCCGGGAACACGTAGCCGCCGCTGTCAGAACCGGCGAACACCACCCCGTCGCGCTGCGCCGCGCGGGTGATCGCGCTGGCCGCCAGCTTGGTGCCGACCACCGCGCGGCCGTGGCGGGCGGCCAGCGCGGCCGCACGGCTGGTGGTCGAGACCGGCAGGGCGAAGTCGCCCGCCTCCCCGGAACGGGCCATCAGGTCGACGTAGAGCAGCAGGGCCTGCTCCGGGCCGACGATGCCGCCGCGCTCGTCGACCAGGATGAGCCGCTCGCCGACCGGGTCGAGGCGCACGCCGAGGTCGGCGCCGGATGCGGTGACCATCCTCGCGAGCCGGTCGAGGTCGGCGCGTTCCTGCTCGGTCGACGGCGCCACCCTGCCCTCGTCGAGCTGGCTGTTGACGGTCATGGTGTCGACCAGGCCGAGCCGTGGCAGCAGGTGGGGCAGGACCAGGTTGCAGGTGCCGCCTGAGGTGTCCAGCACCACCTTGAAGCCCCGCGCCCGCAGCGCTGGGATGTCGAGGCAGTCGAGCAGCGCGGCGATGTAGCGGTGGATCTGGCGGGGCGGGTAGCGCAGCTCGCCCATCTCGCGGCCGAAGGCGCGGCGGAACTCGCCGCGGTTGTAGGTCCGCTCGACCCGGCGCCGGGCGCCTTCGTCGAGGTCGCTGCCGTCGTCGGCGAACACCGCCAGCTCGATCGACTGGCTGTCGCGCGGCGCGGTGCGCACGTAGATGCCCCCGGACGCGCCCGCGCGGGTGGCGGCGAAACGCACCACCGGGGCCGGGTTCAGCTCCATGTCGTCGCAGCTGACGCCGGTCGAGTTGAGCCCGGCGACCAGCGCCCGCTTGAGCGTGCGCGAGACCCGGCTGGCGTCGCGGCCGAGGGTCACCGTCGACCCCTTCTTGAGGGTTGAGCCGAACGCCATCGACAGGCGCAGCACCAGCTCAGGGGTGACGTCGATGTTGGCCAGGCCGGTGACGCCGTGCTCGCCGAACAGGGTGCGGGCGCCGCGGCCCTCCCAGATGATCGACTTGGTCACGGTGGCGCCGGCCTCGACCGTCTTGAACGGGTAGACCTTCACGTTGGGCTGCAGGATGGCGCCGTTGCCGATGTTGGCGTTGTCGCCGACCACCGCGCCCTCCTCGACCCGGCCGCCGCGCTTGACGTCGGCGCCGCGGCCGACGACGCAGCCGCGCAGGCTCGCGCCGGGACCGACGTAGGCGTTGTCGTGGACGATCGCGCGGTGCAGGAAGGCGCCGCCCTTCACCACCACTCCCGAGCCGATCACGGTGTACTCGCGCAGGTGCGCGCTGGCCTCCACCTTGGCGAAGTCGCCGATCAGCACGGGGCCGTCCAGGCGGGCGTCGGGGTCGACCTCGGCGCCCTCGCCGATCCACACGCCGGGGCGGACCTCGAAGCCGCGCAGGTCGACGCGGACCTTGCCGTCGAGGATGTCGTGGTGGGCGCGCTGGTAGGCCTCCAGGTTGCCGACGTCCTCCCAGTAGCCGTCGCCGACCCAGCCGAACAGGGGCAGGCCGGCGGCCAGCAGCCGCGGGAAGACGTCGGCGGCGAAGTCTGCGGGGCCGTCGGGGATGTGGTCGAAGATCTCCGGCTCGAACACGTAGATGCCGGTGTTGATGGTGTCGGAGAACACCTGGCCCCAGTGGGGCTTTTCGAGGAAGCGCTCGATGCGGCCGTCCTCCTGAGTGATGACGATGCCGAACTCGAGCGGGTTCTCCATCTGCTTGAGGGCGACGGTGACCATGGCGCCGCGCTTGCGGTGAAAGGCCACCACCTCGTCGAGGCTGATGTCGGTGAGCGCGTCGCCGGAGATCACCACGAAGGTCTCGTCGAGCTGCTCGGCGGCGTTACGGACGCTGCCGGCGGTGCCGAGCGGGGTCGACTCGGTAGCGTAGGTCAGGTCGACGCCCATGTCGGAGCCGTCGCCGAAGTAGTTGCGCACCTGGCTGGCGAGGAACTGCACGGTGACGACGATGTCCTTGATGCCGCTGTTGCGCACGTGGTGGACGATGTGCTCCATGATCGGCCGGTTGGCCAGCGGCAGCATCGGCTTTGGCTGGTTGGCCGTGAGAGGCCGCAGGCGGGTCCCTTCCCCGCCCGCCATGATCACTGCCTTCATCGTCGTGGCCTCCTCCCGGTCGATGACGCCCCCGGGGCCCGCCGGCGGGCGCGGGGGCACCGCGACCGCTTGGCGTACCTTCCCTGGGAGCGTCGCAACAACCGTACTGCAACAACCGTACCGGCCGGTGGGCACCGGCTCATGGCGAGCGGGCTAGGGGCCGGGGCGCACCCGCCCGGCAAGCCCGTCATACGCCATTTTGACGTAGACGCCGCCGGCCACGTAGTACAGCGCCACCCCGAACCACAGCAGGACCAGCCCGAGCCAGTGCGCCGCTCCGGCGACCCCCAGCCCGGTCTCCCCCAACACCAGCATCGGCAGCGCGACCAGCAGGTCGAAGGTTGCGGCCTTGCCGACCCAAACGACCTCTGGGGGACGAACCCCCCGGCGCCGCAGCAGCGGCCAGCCCGCCAGCAGCAGCAGGTCCCTGCCGACCAGCAGCACCACCGCCGCCCACGGCAGCACCCCGCGGGCCAGCAGCGCGATCGCCACCGACGCGATCAGCAACCGGTCAGCGAGCGGGTCGAGCAGCTGCCCGAGCCGGCTCACCTGCCCGGTCCGGCGTGCCAGCCAGCCGTCCACCCAGTCGGTCGCCCCCACCGCCCCGGTGACGATGATCCCGGTGGCGTAGTGCCCGCTGCCGAGCAGCCAGGCACACACCGGCATCAGCAGCAGCCGCCCGAAGCTGATCGCGTTCGGGGCGGTACGGATGGCGCTCGAGGGCCCCTGGCTCGCCGAAGCCGACGGCGACGGGGACAGCGGCTCGCACGGGTGCGTCATGCTTGCAGCGTAGCCGAGCCGCCCCGTGGGCGCCTCGATGTGGTCGGGACGGCGGGCTTCGATCCCGCGACCCCTGGTCCCCCAGACCAGTGCGCTGCCAGGCTGCGCCACGTCCCGAAACACAAGCGGGGACACCGCTCGCGGGCCACAGGCTACCACGTCACCAGCTCACCGCCCGCTGTCCCTGGCGGCGCTCTTGATTCGGGTGACCAGGCGCAGGGGCGTGCCCTGGAAGCTGAAGGTGCGGCGGAGGTCGTTTTCGAGGTAGCGGCGGTAGGCGGGGGCGAGCACGCCGGTGGTGAACAGGACGAATTCGGGGGGGTTGGCGCGTGCCTGGGTGGCGTAGCGGACCTTGACGCTGCGGCCCCGCGACGGCGGCGGCACGGTGCGGGTGGTGGCCCGCTCCAGCCAGCGGTTGAGGGCGGCGGTGGGGATGCGGCGAGCCCGCTCGGCGAGCACCAGGTCGATGGTCTGCCAGATCTTGCCGACGTTTCGGCCGGTCAGCGCGGAGGTGCGCAGCAGCGGCGCCCAGCTGACGAAGTACAACTTCCGGTCGAGGTCGAGGTCGAAACGGGTGCGGGCGTCGTCGTCCATCAGGTCCCACTTGTTGGCGATCAGCACCACCCCGGCGCCGGCCTCGGCGGCGCGGACGGCGACCTTCTGGTCCTGCTCGGTGACGCCGTCGGGGGCGTCGAGCACCAGCAGGGCGAGGTCAGCGCGCTCGACCGCCTCGATGCTGCGGACCAGGGCGTAGTAGTCGGCGCCTTCGGCGTGCTGGAAGGCGCGGCGCATGCCGGCGGTGTCGACCAGGCGGTAGCGGCGGCTGTCGTGGGTGACGGTGGAGTCGACAGTGTCGCGGGTGGTGCCGGGGGTCGGGTCGACGATCGCGACCTCGGTGCCGGCCATGCGGTTGAGCAGGCTGGACTTGCCGACGTTGGGGCGGCCGACGATGGCGATCGCCGGGGGGCCCGCGTCCTCGGCGCCGCGGGGGGCCGGCTCGCCGAGGCGAGCGATGACCTCGTCGAGCAGGTCGCCGGCGCCGCGGCCGTGCAGGCTCGACACCGAGAACGGCTCGCCGACGCCGAGGGACCAGAAGCCGGTCGCCAGCGGCTCGACGGCGGCGCTGTCGACCTTGTTGGCGACCAGCAGGACCGGCACCGGCCCGCGGCGCAGGCGCGCGGCGACGGTGGCGTCCTCCTCGGTGATGCCGGTGGTGGCGTCGACCACGAACAGCAGCAGGTCGGCCTCTGCCATGGCCCGTTCGGCCTGGGCGACCACGCGGCCCTGCAGGCCGCTGGCACGGGGTTCCCAGCCGCCGGTGTCGACCAGCTCGAAGCGCCGGCCGCTCCACTCCGCCGGGTAGGTGACCCGGTCGCGGGTGACGCCGGGCAACTCCTCGGTGATCGCGGCGCGCCGCCCGAGGATGCGGTTGACCAGCGTCGACTTGCCGACGTTGGGCCGCCCGACCACGGCGACCCGCGGCAACGGCGCCGTCGGCGCTGGGGCCGGGTCTGGGGCCGCTCCTGCCTTGTCTGGGGTCATGTCGTCATGTCGTTTTAGCGGTGAGTTGACTCATTGATTTGTCAATATATCGGTGTCGACCTGCTGCAGGAATTCGCGCAGGACGCGGCCGAGCTGCTCGGTGGCGGCCCGCCGGGCGGCACGGGCCCCCCCAGTGTCGGCGCCAGCGACGCCAGCGGCGTCAGCGGCGTCAGCGGTGGCGCCGACGCCTGGCAGCTCGAACGGCGCGCCGATCACGATGCGCACTGGGGAAGCCCACGGCAGCGAGCCGAAGCGGCGCCGGACCCGCTCGGTGCCGATGATCGCCACCGGCACGATCGGGCAGTGCTGCCGCACCACCACGTAGGCGATGCCGGGGTGGATGCTGGTGAAGCTGCCGTCGCCACGGGTGCCCTCGGGGAACAGGCCGAGCACGCCGCCACGGCCGAGGACCGTGGCGCAGTCGCGGAGCGCCTCCCGGTCGATGCCGCCGCGCCGCACCGGGAACTGCTCGATGGCGTTGAGGATCCAGCGCAGCGGGCCGACGAACAGCTCCGCCTTGGCCATGAAGGTGACCGGACGGCGTACCGCCGAGGCGAGCAGGACCGGGTCCACGTTGCTGCGATGGTTGCAGGCGAGGATCACCGGGCCGCTGGCGGGGACGCACGCGGCGCCCTCGACCCGCATGCGGAACCAGCCGCGCATCAGCGGCTTCACCACCAGAGCGGCGGCCTGGTAGACGCGGTAGGAGCCTGTTGTGCTCACTTGTGCACCGGCATCGCTAGCGTGGGTGGCCCGTCTGGGTCCCCGCCCTGGTCTGGGTCTGGGTCTGGGCCCGCGCCCTGGCTCTGGCGGCCTCGACCAGCTCGACGACCTGGCCGACCACTCGGTCGACGGGGACGTCGGTGGTGTCGACGACCACCGCGCCCTCGCCGGGTCGGGTGGGTGAGGCGGCGCGGCGCGAGTCCAGGCGGTCGCGGCGGGCGACCGCCTCGGCGGACTCGCCGCCGCCGTTGCCCGGGCCGTTGCTGCCGCTTCCGCCGTTGGTGGGGGCGGCGCGGCGGCGGGCCCGCTCGGCGGCCGAGGCGGTGAGGAAGACCTTGACCTCGGCGCCCGGCCAGACGGTGGCGCCGACGTCACGGCCTTCGGCGACGACGCCGCCGTCGGCCATGGCCGCGCGCTGCAGCTCGACGAGCCGCTCACGCACCTCGGGGACGGCCGAGACCGCCGAGACGGCGTCGTTGACCGCCTGGGAGCGCAGCTGCTCCGGTCGCAGCTCCTCCCCGTCCAGCAGCACCCTCGAGGCGGCTCCGGGCGCCTGGTCAAGCTGGAGGGCGAGCCGGATCTCCGGCGTGCCGGCGGCGACCGCCAGCGGGTCGTCGACGGGGACGCCCTCCCGCAGCAGGCCGAGGGTGAGCGCCCGGTAGGTCGAGCCGGTGTCGAGGTACCGGAGGCCGGTCCGGTCGGCGACCGCACGGGCGACCGTGCTCTTGCCCGACCCGGCCGGGCCGTCGATCGCCACCACGACGTCGTGGTCCATGGATTTACGCCTGCCTTCCACCTGGTCGTGCTGGTCTTCTGAGCTGGGCGGCATGAGTCTACTCATCTCATGGCCTCATCTCATGGCCCTTGGCGGCTCGGCGCGCCGGCTCGGCCCGTCGACTTGACGATCTGTTGACTTGGCGATCTGTCGATCCATCGACAAAACAATCTGTCGATCCGTTGACCTGTGGTCACGGGTTGTCGGCCGCCTCAGCGGCGATCCAGCCCGCGCTGGTGAGGGCCTCCTTGGCGGTGGCGAGGGCGTCGCGGCCGGCGACCCAGATGTGCAGGTCGCCGCTGCCGCCCTGGAGCTCGTGGTCCAGGCTGCTGAGGTCCTCGACGTTGACGCCGGCCGCGCCGAGCACGCGGAAGACCGCGGCCAGGCTGCCGGGCCGGTCGGGGATGTGGACCACCAGGTGCCGCAGGGCGCGGGGCGAGATACCCGACTTGGCCGGTAGGCGCAGCCGGGCGCTGCGCGCCTCGGTGAGCGCCTCGCGCAGGCCGTCGCGGTCGCCGCTGGCGACCAGCCCCCGCAGGGCGGTGAGGCGCTCGCTGAGCGAGTCGAGCGCGGCGACGATGCTGGGGCCGTTGGTGGCGCAGATGTCGACCCACAGGTCCGGGTCGCTGGCGGCGATGCGGGTGGTGTCGCGGAAGCCGCTGGCGACCAGGCTCCGCAGCGCGGCGGGTGCCTCCACCTCGGCGACCGCGCCCATCAGCGCGGAGGCGGCGAGCTGCGGCAGGTGGCTGGCGTAGGCGACCACCCGGTCGTGCAGTTCCGGGTCCAGGATCAGCGGCCGCCCGCCGAGGCCGCGCACGAACCCAGTCACGCGCCGCAGCGCCTGGTGGTCGACGTGGGCGGCCGGGGTGAGCACCCAGGCGGCGCCATGGAACAGGTCGGCGCGGGCGGCCTGGGCGCCGCGCTGCTCGGACCCGGCCATGGGATGGCCGGGGATGACCCGGCCCAGGTCTGTGGAAAAACCTTCGAGTTCCACGAGAAGGTGGGATTTGGTGCTGCCGACGTCGGTCAGCACCGCGGTGGGGTTGACCGCGTGGGCGCGGGCGAGCACCCCGGCCAGCGCTCGCACCGGCGTGGCGGCGACCACCAGGTCGGCGCCGTCGGCGGCATCCTCGACCGAGCGTGCCCGTTCGGTGATCGCCTCGCGGGCGAACGCGTCGCGCAGCTCCCGCCGGTCGGCGTCCACCCCGATCACCTCGGGGACCCCGGCGGCGCGGGCGGCCATGCCAACCGACGCGCCCAGCAGCCCGGTGCCGATGATCGCCAGCCGGCGTGGCCATCTGGTCGCCGTCACCGGACCGGCTCCTGCTCTGCGTTCATGTCACTGCCTCGTTTCGTTGCCTGGGAGACAAAGAGATTTGTCGACTTGTGGCGTTGTCGCCGCCGCGGTCCCGCTCCAGGGTCCCGCTCCAGGGTCCCGTTCCAGCCGTCGCGCCCGCGGTCGCCGCCGGCCTCCGGGCGCGAGGTTCAGAGGCCGACGGCCTGATAGAGCCGGCGGACCTCCTCCTGGCGCAGCGGCCGGTACTCCCCCGGCGCCAGCCCGGTGAGGCGCACCGGGCCGACGGCGGTCCGCACCAGCCGGCGCACCGGCGCGCCGACGGCGTCGAGCAGGCGGCGGACCTCGCGGTTGCGGCCCTCCATCATGACGATCTCAACCATGCGTCGGCGCCCCGAGCTGGCCACCGCCCGGGCGCGCTCCGCCTTGGCGGGGCCGTCCTCCAGGGTGACTCCGGCGAGCAGTCGGGAGATCGCGTTTGCCGGCAGCCGCTCCACCTCGGCGAGGTAGCGTTTCTCCACCCCGAAGCGGGCGTGGGTGAGCCGGTAGGCGAGCGGGCCGTCGTTGGTGAGCAGCAGCA
>DASWDC010000358.1:0-3759 GCA_036395655.1 Actinomycetota bacterium
GGGGTGTTGGCCACGGCGGACCGCAGCTCCCACAAAGCGAAAACCCTGCCGATGACCTGGACCGAGTCGCCGGCGCCGGCCGCGAAGTGGCGGTCGAGCGCCTGCTCGCCCGTCACCGAGTTCTGTGTGGTGCGGAAGGCATCCCGGTTCTGCAGCCCGCTGGCCTTCAGCCCGGTCAGGCCCAGCGCCATCGCGCCCAGCACGACCGCCGTCACCACCCACACCAGGCGCGGCCGGCGCGCCAGGCGGGCGCCGATCCGCGCCCACAGGCCCCGCTCGGTCGGCTCCGCCGACCCCAGCGTGGGCCGCCGCGGCCAGAACATCCAGCGCCCGAAGATGACCAGCAGCGCCGGCAGCAGGGTCAGCATGGCGCACAGGCCCACCGCCACGCCGATCGCCATCACCGGGCCCAGGCTCTTGGTGGAGCTCAGCTCGGCGACCAGCAGGCACAGCAGGCTCAAGATCACCGTGGAGCCGCTGGCAAGGAGCGCCGGCCCCGCCCGGCCAAGCGCCACCGCCATGGCCTGGTGCCGGTCGGCGTGGCGGCGCAGCTCCTCGCGGTAGCGGGCGGTCAGCAGCAGCGCGTAGTCGGTGCCGGCGCCGAAGACGAGCACGGTGAGGATGAACGCGCTCTGGCCGTTGACGGTCAGCCCGGCGTGGCGGGCGAGCAGGTAGATGACCGCCTGCGCGGCGGTCAGGGCGACGAAGACGCAGCTCAGCGGCAGGATCCACAGCGCAGGGCTGCGGTAGGTCAGGAGCAGGATGACGATGACGATCGCCGCGGTGATGTACAGCAACGTCGAGTCAAACCCGGTGAACGCCTTGATGAAGTCGGCGCCGTAGCCGGCGGGGCCGGTCACGTAGACCGCTCCGCCGCTGTCATGGGCGATCGACCGGATGTCCTTGACCACCGGGGCGAGGTCGTTCCAGCCGTTGGCGCCCATCTTGATCGGGACGAACACCTCGATGGCGTGGCCGTCCTTGGACGGGATCGGGCCGACGACCCGGCCGCTGACGTGGCTGACGGCGGCGAACCGCTTGACGTCGGCGGCGGCCTTGGCCTGGTCGGCCGGGGTGACCGTGCCGGAACGCTCGTAGACGACCACCGCCGGGACGATGTCGGTGGATGTGAATGGCTTGGTCAGGTTGATGACCTTGGTGGACTCGGCGTTCTTCGGCAACCACTGGGACGCGTCGTTTTTCTGCGCGTTGTTCAGCTTGCCGGACAGCGGTCCCGCGACCGCGACCACCACGATCCAGAAGCCGAGGATCGCCCACTTGGACCAGCGCCCGCAGGGAATGCCGGCGAACTTGCGCGTTTGACTCATCAGACCTCCAACATCAGGCTCGACCAGACCGGCAGCATCACGGCCAACGCCTGCCAATCTTCAAACCATCACTTACCAATTGTCAATACTCAGCTACCAATCATGAAGCGCATCGGTAACCTGGTCACTGCTATGACGGATCCCACCGAAAGAACGTGACAGCGAGCGACCCGCTGATGCTGCCATGCCCCCCCGACAACCTAAGCAGGCGCGCCGCATCCCGCCACCCGACCCGAGCACCCGGCGACGTATCTTCCCCAAGTCACCTACGGGCGGATATCCAGGAATGGCACCAACTGCTCCGCGCTGGTCAGGGAGCCGTGATGGCCGGTGAGGATCGCCTGGGTGGGATCGACGGCGCGCTGCACCACCCCGACCGGGCCGAAGGCGGCCGCGACCACGTCGCCGACCCGGGGCCGCAGCCGGTCGGGGAAGTTGGGGCCGAACCAGCCGGCCTCGATCGCCTCCTCGCCCGGCATCACCCACATGGCGTGGCCGAGCAGCGCCCGCCAGGCGTCGAGCACGTCCCGGTCCGCGCCCTTCCTGGCGTGCACGTGCCGGGCGCGCGCCTCGCCGGCGAGCAGCCGCACCCCCTCGGTCAGCCCCGGCTCGTCGGCGACGTCGATCCGCTGGTCGGGTCGCAGATCGACCATGCCGTGGTCGCCGGTCACCACCAGCGCCGCGTCGCCGGGCAGGCGCTCGGCGATCTGCCGGGCGAGCAGGTCGACGTGGGCGAGCTGCAGCCGCCACGCCTCGCTGCCGACGCCGCGGACGTGCCCGGTGCGGTCCAGGTCCGGCTGGTAGGCGTAGACGAGCGTGCGCCGCCCGGCGCCGACCGCTCGCAGGGCGCTGGCGGCGTCGTCGCCGATCGAGTGGGTGCCGACGTAGCGCCCGCCGCGCAGCGCCGCCCTGGTGAACCCGGAGTTGGCGTAGTCGCGCTTGCCGATCAGGGTGACCTCGACGCCGTCGGCGGCCGCCCGCTCGAAGGCGGTCGGCTCCGGCTGCAGCTGTTCCGGCACGAAGCGGCCGCGCAGGTCCTTGTAGCCGCCCGCTCCGTACGCCGCCCAGCGCAGGCAGTTGAGCGGCCGGTCCAGGCCGGGAAGGGCGATGGTGTAGCCGACCAGGCCATGCTCGGACGGCGGCCGGGCGGTGCCGATCGAGGCCAGGCTGGCCGCGGTGGTCGAGGGGAACCCGGCCGTCAGCGCCACGCCGCGCTCGGACGCCTGGTACAGCAGCGGCGCCGCCGCCCGGCGGGCCCGCAGGGCCTCCCAGCCGAGCCCGTCGACCACCAACAGGCAGACCCGCCGGACCGGCTCGATCCCGAGCGGGTTGGCGAACCCGGGCACGTCCAGCGCGCTCAGCAGCGAGCTGGCCAGGTCGGCGAGCGACGTCTCCCCGTAGCGGGGAAGCGGCGGCGTTGGCGGGACGTCGCGCCGTGGTACTGGAGCGGTGGTCATAATAGGCAGCCTACCCTTGCCTTGAGCCGAGCTGGGACGGAGCGGAGGGCCTGAGTGACCGAGGAGCGGCGCGCGCAGCCGACCTATAACGTGCTGAAGACCTGGGCGTTTGATGACTGGGGCTTGTACGGCCGCGGTGACGAGCTGCTCAGCCGGGCCTTGGCGCGCCACCCGCGGATCGGCCGGGTCTTCCACGTGCAGCCTCCACTCGACCCGAGCGAGCTGCGCAGCCGCTTCCGCGACCCGCGCTGGGAGCAGGACATGGAGGGGCAGCTCCGCCGCCTCGACGGCGTCGAGGACGACGGCGTGCTGCTGTTCGCGCCGACCGCCCGGGCCGACCGCCAGGAGGCGGCCCTCGACGGCACCATCGAGCGGCTGGAACGCGAGCAGGCCTTCGCCCGGCCGCTGGTGCTGCTGCACTCGCTGGCCCACCCGTTCGCCTCGGACATCGCCCGCCGGCTCGGCGGCCGGGGCGTCACCCGGGTGGCGGTGGTGCGCCGCGACGCCAGGGCCGCCTACCCACCCGACGCCGACGAGCGCCACGCCCTCAACGACATCTACAAGGTCGAGATCCCCGACGCGGACCTGGTCTGGGCCGGGACCAGCGAGCTGGTCGAGGAATTCAGGCAGCTCAACCCCCGCACGGTGCGCCAGCCGGTCGGCGCCGACCCGGGGCTCGCGGCTGGCCGGGCCTCGCGGGAGCTGGCCGACCTGCCGCGCCCGCTGGTGATCTACGCCGGTTCGATGCGCGCGCACCTCAACGTCGGGCTGATCCGCGGCACCGCCGAGCGGCTCGGCGACGCCAGCTTCGTGTTCGTCGGACCCGCCGCCGAGTTCCTGGCGCCGCTGGTCTCCGGCGTCCGCAACCTCCACGTCATCGGCCCGCGCCCCTACGGGCTGCTGCCCGACTACCTGGCCGCCGCCGACGTGGCGATCGCGCCGCACCAGGTCGTCCCGGCGACCCGCGCGGTCGT
>DASWDC010000359.1:0-5827 GCA_036395655.1 Actinomycetota bacterium
TGCGCGAGGTGCTGCTGACCACCACCGCTGGGGACGTCGCCTGCATGATCGCCGAGCCGATCCAGGGCGTCGGCGGGTTCGCGACCCCGCCGGACGGGTTCTTCGGCGCGATGAAGGAGGTCCTGGACGAGTCCGGCATCCTGTTCATCTCCGATGAGGTCCAGACCGGCTGGGGCCGCACCGGCGAGCACTTCTGGGGCATCCAGGCCCACGGCGTGGTCCCCGACGCGATGACCTTCGCCAAGGGGCTCGGCAACGGCCTGGCGATCGGCGGGGTGGTGGCCCGCGGCGAGCTGGTCGACGCGGTCGCCGCCAACTCGATCTCGACCTTCGGCGGCAACCCGCTGGCCACCCGCGGGGCGCTGGCGGTGCTCGACTACCTGCGCGACCACGATCTGCAGGCCAACGCCCGCACCGTCGGCGCACGCCTGTTCGCCGGGCTGCGGGAGCGCGCCGGGCACCTCCCGATCGTCGGCGAGATCCGCGGCAAGGGCCTGATGATCGGCGTCGAGCTGGTCGAGCCGGGCGGCAGGACCCCCCGCCCGCGCGCCGCCGCCCGGGTGATGGAGGAGACCCGCAAGGGCGGCCTGCTGATCGGCAAGGGCGGCCTGTACGGCAACGTGCTGCGCATCGCTCCGCCGCTGACTGTCAGTGCCGCCGAGGCCGACGAAGGCCTTGAGATCCTCACCGCGGCCCTGTCCGCCGCAAGCCAGGAGGTCGCTTCGACATGACCGACACCAGCACCGAACCCGCCCGCATCACCCACTGGATCGGCGGCCGCCGCTGGGACGGCACCGCCGAGCGGCAGAGCGAGGTCTACGACCCCGCCACCGGCCGGCTCAGCGGCCGGGTCGACTTCGCTGGCGCCGCCGAGGTCGGCGCCGCCGTCGAGGCTGCCGCCGGCGCGTTCCCCGCCTGGCGGGACGCCTCCCTGGCCAAGCGCGCCAGCGTCCTGTTCGCCTTCCGCGAGCTGGTCAACCGCCACCGGGCCGAGCTGGCCGCGCTGATCACCGCCGAGCACGGCAAGGTCCAGTCCGACGCCGAAGGCGAGGTGACCCGCGGCCTTGAGGTGGTCGAGTTCGCCTGCGGCATCCCGCACCTGCTCAAGGGCGGCTACTCCGAGAACGTCTCCACCAAGGTCGACAGCTACGCCATCCGCCAGCCGCTCGGCGTGGTCTGTGGGATCACCCCGTTCAACTTCCCCGCGATGGTCCCGATGTGGATGTTTCCTCTGGCGATCGCCTGCGGGAACACCTTCGTCCTCAAGCCGAGCGAGAAGGACCCGTCGGCCTCCATCCGCATCGCCGAGCTGTGGGCCGAGGCGGGCCTGCCCGACGGGGTCTTCAACGTCGTCCATGGCGACAAGGCCGCCGTCGACGCCCTCCTCGACCACCCCGGAATCCGCGCGGTCAGCTTCGTCGGCTCCACTCCGATCGCCCGCTACGTCTACCAGCGCGGCACCAGCCACGGCAAGCGCGTCCAGGCCCTCGGCGGCGCCAAGAACCACATGGTGGTGCTGCCCGACGCCGACCTCGACCTCGCCGCCGACGCCGCCGTCAACGCCGGCTTCGGCTCGGCGGGGGAGCGCTGCATGGCGATCTCGGTGGTGGTCGCCGTCGAGCCCGCGGCCGACGACCTGGTCGGCAAGATCGCCGACCGTATGGCGGGCCTGCGGGTCGGGCCCGGCTGCGACGCCGCAGCCCAGATGGGCCCGCTGGTCACCGGCCCCCACCGCGACAAGGTCGCCGCCTACCTGGATGCCGGCACCGCCTCCGGCGCCGAGCTGGTGGTCGACGGCCGCAAGCACCAGATCGACGGCGAGCCGAGCGGCTACTGGCTCGGCCCCAGCCTGTTCGACCGGGTCACTCCCGAGATGGGCGTCTACCGCGACGAGATCTTCGGCCCGGTCCTGTCCGTCGTCCGCGCCGCCAGCTACGACGACGCACTGGACATGGTCAACGCCAACCCCTACGGCAACGGCACCGCCATCTTCACCAACGACGGCGGCGCCGCCCGCCGCTTCCAGAACGAAGTCCAGGTCGGCATGGTCGGCATCAACGTCCCGATCCCGGTCCCGATGGCCTACTACTCCTTCGGCGGCTGGAAGCAGTCCCTCTTCGGCGACAGCCACGTCCACGGCATCGAGGGCGTCCACTTCTACACCCACGGCAAGGTCGTCACCGCCCGCTGGCTCGACCCCAGCCACGGCGGCCTCAACCTCGGCTTCCCGCAGAACACCTAGCCCTGGGGCGTCCGGTTCAGCGTCAGCGCCGCAGCAGGCCCAGGTCGCGGACCGCGCCGGTGGAGGCGGAGGTTGCCAGCGCCGCGTAGGCCTGCAGCGCGGCGCTGACCGGGCGGTCGCGGTCGCGGGGGCGCCAGCCGCCCAGGTCGGTGAGGAGGCGTTCGCGGCGGGCGCGCAGCTCGTCGGCGTCGATCCGCAGCTCCAGGGAGCGGCTTGGGAGGTCGATGGCGATCGTGTCGCCCTCCTCGATCAGCCCGATGGTGCCGCTGGCGGCTGCCTCCGGGGAGATGTGGCAGACCGACAGGCCGGAGGTGCCGCCGGAGAAGCGGCCGTCGGTGATCAGGGCGCACTTGGCGCCGAGGCCCTTGCCCTTCAGGAAGGCGGTCGGGTAGAGCATCTCCTGCATGCCCGGGCCGCCGCGGGGGCCCTCGTAGCGGATCACCACCACGTCGCCGGGCTGGATGCGGTTGTTGAGGATCCCCTCGACGGCGGCCTCCTGGCTTTCGAACACCCGCGCCGGGCCGGCGAAGCGCCACAACGACGGGTCGACCCCGGCCGTCTTGATGATGCAGCCCTCCGGCGCGAGGTTGCCCCACAGCACCGCCAGGCCGCCGTCGGTGGTGTAGGCGTGGCGCACCGAGCGGACGCAGCCCGTCTCGGCGTCGGTGTCCAGCGACTCCCAGCGGGTGGACTGGCTGAACGGCTCGGTGGTGCGCACCCCGCCCGGGGCGGCGTGGTACAGCTCCAGCGCCTCAGCGTTCGGGGCGGCGCCACGGACGTCCCAGCGGTCCAGGTACTCCCGCAGCGATCCTGAATGGACCATGTGCACGCCCTCGTTGAGCAGGCCGCCGCGGTCCAGCTCCCCGAGGATCGCCGGGATCCCGCCGGCGCGGTGGACGTCCTCCAGGTGGAACGCGGAGCTGGGCGCCACCTTGCAGACGCACGGCACCCGCCGCGACAGCTCGTCGATGTCCTTCAGGCCGAAGCCGACTCCGGCCTCCTGCGCGGCGGCCAGCAGGTGCAGGATCGTGTTGGTCGACCCGCCCATGGCGATGTCGAGCGCCATCGCGTTCTCGAACGCGTCGCGGCTGGCGACGCTGCGGGGCAGCGCCGACTCGTCATCCTCGTCGTACCAGCGCTTCGCCAGCGCCATCACGGTGGTGCCCGCGTCGGCGAACAGCCGCCGCCGGGCGGTGTGGGTCGCCAGCACCGAGCCGTTGCCCGGCAGGCCGAGGCCGAGCGCCTCCACCAGGCAGTTCATCGAGTTCGCGGTGAACATCCCCGAGCACGACCCGCAGGTCGGGCAGGCGGCGCTCTCCAGCTCCTCCAGCTGCTCGTCGGAGGTCCGGTCGTCCGCCGAGGCGATCATCGCGTCGATCAGGTCAAGGCTGCGGCGCGCGACCCCGTCGCTGGCGACGACCTTGCCGGCCTCCATCGGCCCGCCTGACACGAACACCGCCGGGATGTTCAGCCGCAGCGCCGCCATCAGCATCCCCGGGGTGATCTTGTCGCAGTTGGAGACGCACACCAGCGCGTCGGCGCAATGGGCGTTGGCCATGTACTCGACCGCGTCGGCGATCAGCTCACGGCTCGGCAGCGAATACAGCATCCCGCCGTGCCCCATGGCGATCCCGTCGTCGACCGCGATGGTGTTGAACTCCCGCGCGACCCCACCCGCCGCCGCCACCGCGTCGGCCACGATCCGGCCGACGTCCCGCAGGTGGACGTGCCCGGGGACGAACTGGGTGAAGCTGTTCGCGACCGCCACGATCGGCTTGCCGAAATCAGCCGTGGTCATCCCCGTCGCCCGCCACAGCGCACGGGCACCCGCCATATTCCGTCCATGGGTCACGGTCCGGGACCGCAGTGGTGGCATCACGCCTCCAAGTGAAAACTCGACGTTGACGAAAAAGCTGACGGCCATTGTTGCACTGCAGCGCCGCGATCCTCGAATCGTCGACCAAGCCGCCCGGCCTGCCCGGATTGGACCTGTGGTGGGAGCGGTGCGGTATGTTGCCCAGCTTCCACCAGTCCGCGCTGCTTCTGTTGTAGGCTGCCGCCTTGATACTGAATGCCTCTCAACAGGTGGTGCCCATGCGACGTGTCGTAGTCGCGAACCAGAAAGGCGGCGTCGGCAAGACGACGACCGTGGTGAACCTCGGCGCCGCCCTTTCCGAGCTGGGCAGGCGGGTGCTGGTGATCGACCTGGACCCGCAGGCCAACGCCAGTACCTGGCTCGGCTCGGTGGACGCCCGCGCGCTCTACGAGGTCTTCGAGAACGGCGCCCCGCTGGCGGGGGCGGTGCGGCCCACCGATGTGAAGGGTCTTGAGCTGGTGCCGTCGTCGTCGTGGATGACCCGGGCGGAGCGCAACGCCGCCACCCAGGCGGGCGCGGAGATGATCCTGCGCCAGGCGGTGGACGAGCTGCCGCGCGACCGCTGGGACGTGATCCTGATGGACTGCCCGCCGGCGCTCGGGCTGCTGTCGTATTCGGCGCTGGCCGCCTGCGACGAGGTGCTGGTGCCGGTGCAGACGCGGGTGATGCCGCTGGCGGGACTGGTGGCGCTGACGCAGACAATCGAAACGGTGCGGCTGCGCCTCAACCGCGGGCTGCGGCTGTCGGCGGTGCTGCCCAGCCAGGTGGACATCCGCACCTCGCTGTCCAAGGAGATCGTCGAGGTGCTGCGGGAACGCTTCGGCGAGCTGGTCCTGAACACGATGATCCGCGAGAGCGTCCGCATCGCCGAGGCGCCGGGCCACCGGCAGCCGGTCACCGTCTACGCCCCCGAAAGTTCAGCGGCGAACGACTACCGCGCCGCCGCGCTCGAGTTCGACGCGAGGAGTGCAGCTCATGGCGAGACCGAGGCGGATGGGCGCGTACAACGCGCTTGAGGACCTCCCCGCCCGACCCTCCTCCCGCCCGACGGGTCCGGCGCTGCTGCGTCCCTGGCTGGAGCCGGTCCCCGACCCGCCCCCGGAGCCGCCTGCCCGCGCGCCCCGGCGACCAGCCGGGCGCAACGCCCTCGACGACCTGCTGCCCGGCCCCGGCCAGGGACCCGACGACGACGGCTTCGACCCGGGCTCGGGTCCCGCGCCGGCCCGGCCGTGGCTGGAGCCGGTCCCCGACTTGCCGGAGGCCCCGCCGCCGCGCCGTGGCCGGCGGGTCCTCGGCCGCAACGCCCTTGATGAGCTGCTGCCCGGCCCGGGTGGCAGCTCATCTGCCCTTGGGGCCGGTCTTGGGGTTGGCGCCGGGCCAGCGGAGGACGGCCCCAAGGCGCGGATCACCCTACGGCTCCCGGCGGGGCTGCTGGAAGCGGTCCGCGACGCCGCGACGCACCTGGCTGGGCCGCCCAACTACCTGACCATCGCCGCCCTCGCCGAGCGGGCGCTGCGCGCCGAGCTGGATCGCCTCGGCACCGACCACAACCACGGCCGGCCGTTCCCACCCCGGCCAGGCAGCCCAGGCGCACGCCGCTAGCCGGGTGTTTCGCACATGAGAGTTGGTTGGGGTGGAGAGGTCATGATGGCCTCCGATCAGTCAGCTCGCCCAGCGTGGGCGGGTCGGGTCAACCTTGAGCAGCTCCA
>DASWDC010000360.1:0-3299 GCA_036395655.1 Actinomycetota bacterium
CGTTGGCCAGCATCGGGTTGTCGCCGGGGTCGGAGTCGAGGCAGGCGACGGCCGAGACGACCGTCGCCAGGCCGGTGACGACCGTGTCGCTGGCGCTGATGGTGGTGAACTGGCCGCGGGCGATCTTGTAGCCGGCGGCGATGGCCGCGGGGGCGGTCGCCAGGACGGCGGTGCGGTCGGTGCCGGCGATGGCCAGGGCGCCGCCGGACTCGATGTCGAGGGTCTTGCCGGTGGGGACGGCGGAATTGCCGTCCTGGCGGCGTTGGAGGACGGCGGGCATGGTGTTGTCGGCAGCCATTTCTTGCTCCTGTTGAGGTTCGGAAAGAAGCGGACGCGGGGCGCGGCGGCATCAGCCTGCCGCCGCGCCCCCTCCCGGTTGAACCGCGTCGTGAATGGTTCGGCGGTTACGAGCCGACCGCGAACGCCTGGGCCAGGACGGAGACGTCCTGCACCGTCGGCTTGAGGTGGGCCTTGTACTGGATGGCGATGATGCCATCGACCACCGCGTTGGCGGCGGTGCGGCTGAGGATGCAGAACTGGAACTGCCTAAGCGGCCGGTTCACGTCCACCACCAGCGCCTTGTTGTCGGAATCGGTGGCGGTGGCGGTGTAGGCCGCGGTCGCCCCGCCGGTGATCGAGGTGGGGGTCGGGGTGCTGGTGCTGTTGGCCGTGTTCTCCTTGGCCGTGAGGGTGAGAACTGAGTTGACGGTGACGTCGCCGAGCAGGGCGACGTAGATCACGCCGTCGAACCCGGCCATGTCCAGCACGCTGCTGGTCACGTCGGTGGTGCCCGCGACCGCCGAGTTGGCGACGCGGGTGATTTTGCAGGCTTTGAGAAGATTCCGCATGGGAAGGTCTCCGGTTTTCGTTTTGAAGAAGAAGGAGCTCGCCGCGCGAAGGGCTTGGCGATTACGCGAGCTTGACGCGGGCGAAGGCCTCTTCGAGCACGGGCATGCCGTCGGTCTCGGAGCGGCCGATGAAGCCGACCTGGTTGGTCTCGGCGTACAGCTCATCCAGCCGCTGGATCTGCAGGTTCAGGGCGTCGGCGATCCAGTAGAAGCTGAAGTCGCCGATGATCCCGACGTACAGCCCGGTGGTGAACGTGGACGGCGCGTACTCGCTCATCGCGTACGACACCTCGAGGATGGTGTCGGGCTTGCCGCCCAGGCCGGCGGCCCAGAGGTACTGGCCGTTGCCGTCCTTGAGCTTGCGGATATTGCGCACGGCCGTGCGGTGGAAGATCCAGCGCACGGAGGGGCTGGCCATGTACGGGGCCTTGAGGCTGAACTTGGCGTTGATCAGCCCGTCGGCGGTCAGGTTGGTGGTCGTGTTGTCGGTGCTGACGTCGCGGCCGGTGCTGATGCCGCTGGCGGAGGCGACGAACACGCCCAGCGGCTGGCCGGCCCCGGTGCCGGTCAGGAACGCCTGCTCCTCGGTGACCGCCTGCTTGTAGCCCAGGCGGTCGCGGACCAGCGACTCGGCGCCGTTGGCGGTGCGGTTGAGCAGCGTGCGCGAGACCTTGATCCGCTTGGCCAGCGGCTTGGGGAACAGCTCGCGCTTGCCGAAGGCCATGGTCGAGTCCTCGGCCCCGGTCAGGATCTCGGCCGTCCAGTTGGAATCGGCCGGGTCGGCGTCGAGCGACGGCGCGCCCAGGCTGCCGGCGCCGTTCACCGTGTATTTGGTGGCCAGGCCGCGCATGAAGACCAGGTTGTCCTTGAACTTGACCAGGTCGTTGACCATCTGCTGCGGGGCGACCAGGAAGCCGCCGGCGACGTCGGCGTCGGCCTGGAGGGCGCGGAGCTCCTCGGGGCCCTGGAGCAGGCGGTATTCGTCCGCCCCCAGGACCCGCGCCCCGCCGCGGAGGAACCGGCTGTAGGCGCTGCGGTATTCGTCGGTGGCGTTCCAGACGGCGGGCTTGTTGCCGCCGCCCAGGGCCACCGGCTCGACCGCGGCCGTGCGGCGGCCGGCGGTCTGGTCCGCCCAGCGCTTCTCGTCGTCGAGCCGCTTGGTCCGGGTCTCGCTCTTCTCCGCGGCGTCGATCTGGGTGCGGAGCCCGTCCACCTCGGCGAAGATCTTGTCGATCCGCTCGTCCTCGGCGGCGGCGAGGCTGCGCTTCTCGTTCGCCGCCTTGTCGATCAGGCCCTGCGCCTCGCGGGTGAGCGCGATCCGCTTCTCGGCCATTTCTTTGGGAGTCATGGTCAGTTCCTTGGGTTGAAAAAACGGGAAGGGAAAGGGACGCGAGCGGCGCCGCCTTCGCCGATGGCGCGGGCGCTGGCGCTGTCGCGCGGCCGGTGGCCGCGGCACCGATGGTGCCGCGAATCGGCTCGCGCCGGTTTTGGTTCGGTTGATTCGATTGGTTCGTTGCGTTGCCCGGGCGGCTACGCGGCGGCGGCGCCGGCATCGTCCTGGGCCCCCAGGGCCTGGAGCGACTGCCGGGCCATCTTGGCCTTGGCCAGCAGATCGATCACCGCGCCGATGCAGTCGTCGATGGCGGTCCGGTCCGCGGGGGTGAGGGCCCCGGCGACGGCGCCGGTGCAGTCGATGACGCTTTGCAGGCCGTCGAACGCCTGGCGCAGGTAAATGATCGCGCCGCGGGAGCAATAGATCAGCGACTTGTCGTCCATCTGCATCATCGCCCGGGCCTCGCCGGCGGACAGCCCGGCGGCGAGCAACTGCACCCGGCGCCGGGCTAGGCCCAGGTCCGGGGCGGCGGGCGTCGCGGCCGGCGCGGGCGGCTCGGGCGCCTTGGGCGGCGGGGTCAGGGCGGCGATCTGCGCCTCGTAGTAGGAGCGAAGCTCGGCCTCTGCTCGATCGTCCAGGGCCCGCAGGGAGACGCTGGTGGCGTCGTAGGCGGGGATGCTGGTCAGGGTCACCTCGAGCAGTCCCACCTTGTGCAGCGTGCGCACGCTGTCGGAGCCGTCCTTGCGCCAACTGTCCTTCGCCCCGCGCGGGAACCGGAAGCTCATCCCCTTGATGTCGCCGCGGCGGACGTTCTCGATCGCGTCGTTGCCGACGGTCGTGTTGGGCGGGTCGATCTCGACGCGGAGGCCGCGCGCGTCCTGCTGGAGCGAGAGGGTGCTCGAGCTGCGCCGTCCGAGGATCAGGCCCGGGTTGTGCTCGACCAGGGCCAGCACGTCGCCGTCGGCGGCGAGGGCGTCGGTGAAGGCGCCGGGGGCAATCTCCTCGCGGAAGCCCCCCAGGTCGCCGCTGCGGGCGTTGAAGACGGCGGCATAGCCGACGATCCGCGGACGGCCGCTCGGGCCGTCGATGACCCGCAGCTCGGCGTTGGAGAAGAAGCG
>DASWDC010000361.1:0-7327 GCA_036395655.1 Actinomycetota bacterium
CGGCGGTCGCGGCGGCGGCGAGGGCGCGGGCCCGTTCGGCCAGGGTCCCAGCGGCCGCCGCGACCGCCGTCTCGGCCTCCGCGTGGTCGGCGGCGGCCTGCTCGGCGTCGGCCGCCGCCTCGGCGAGGGCCTCCTCGGCACGGGTGGTCGCGGCCTGCCGCGAGGCCACCAGGGCGGCCAGGTCGTCGATGGTGAGGAGCGCCCGGTACTCGTCCGACTGCTCCAGGCCCCGCAGGCTCCCGGTGGCGTCGCGCTGCTCGACCCTGGCCGTCTCCCGTGCCTGCTCCAGTTCGAGCACGAACGCCTCGGCGGCGACCTGTTCCCGGTCGGCCTGGCGGTGCTGGCGGCGGGCGGCCTGCGCGGCCCGGTCCGCCTCGGCCAGCGCCAGCGCCCGGGCACGCGCCTCGGCGCGCAGGTAGTCGCGGTACCAGGGCAGCGCCTCGTTGACGGCGGCGACGGCGGCGCGCAGCTCCTTCAGCCGCCCCCGGATCCGGTCCAGGTCCTCGAACGCGGCGGCGACCGTCTCGATGACGTCGCCGGCGAGCGGGGTGAGCGCCTCCGACAGCGACGCGGACAGGCCGTCCAGGTCGAGCTGCTTGGCCAGGTGCGGGCGGCGCAGCACCAGCACGAGGTTGACCAGTTTGCGCAGGCGGTCCACGCCCATCCCGAACAGGGCCCGGTCGACCGCCGCCTGGTACTCGTCGATGGTGTCGAACACGCACGCGCTGACCAGCCGCCGCCGTCCCCGCCGCCCGGGCGCGGGCGCCTCGACGTCGCCTTCCAGCTCGTCGGCGGGCCATTCGTCGTCCTCGGGTTCCGGGTCCGGCCGCTCGGGACGGTTCCCCGCGGGTTCGTCCACCGGATCGGTGATCTCGGCGTCTACGGGAGGTGGCAGGTGGTCGCCGAGGGCGGCGATCAGGCCGCCGCGGGTGAGCGGGACGCCGCCGGGGACCAGGTCCAGGTCGACGCCGACGCGCCGGCTGGTGACGAAGAACCAGGTCTCGGCGTCGCGGCTGGTGGTCGCCCGCGCCCCGGCGCCGATGGTCACCCAGCGCGGGCCGGCGGGGGTGTCGCGGCGCAGCTCCAGCCAGACGTAGCCGACCCGCGAGTCGAACTCGTAGCGGCGCGGGCCGTCGCCCCGCCGCTGGCACAGCAGCAGCGACTTGAGGTTGCGCCCGCCGCCATGCGGGTCCATGTAGGTCGCGCCGGCGCGGCCGTCGAGCAGGAACGGGAACAGCAGCGCCAGCGCGTTCGACTTCCCCGACCCGTTCGGGCCGCGGAAGATCACCCGCCCGCCGGCGAAGTGGAGGACGGCGTCGTCGTACTCCCAGACGTTGCGGAGCCCCGCCCGGGTCGGCCGGAACCGCCCCGGCCGGCGCCGCTCCGGCGGCCGGGTGCGCCGGCCGGCGCCGTCGCCGTTCGCGGTGAACAGGGTGGACATCAGCGTCGCCTCCTCCGGCGGGCCGGCCGCCCGCCCTCGCCGGGCCGGAAGCGGGCGGCGAGCGGGCGCAGCACCACGGTTCCCGGCGGCTCCTCCGGCCCGGGCGCCACCGCCAGCCCGAGCCGCTCCAGCAGCGCCAGCGCCGCCACCCGGAGGGCGTCCGGGTCGGCCTGGTAGGCGACGGTGAAGCGGTCGCCGTGCTGCCTGACCATGGCCGCCCAGGTCGCCTCGACCGCCTCGGGCGGGATGCGGCGGCCCACGGGGAGCTGCCCGGCGACCTGGCCCTGCCCGGCCTCGGCGTCGGCCAGCTCGTCGGCCCACAGCAGCGCGAGGTTGTTGACGATCCCCTGGCCGGGGAACGGCTGATCGTTCAGGCGCGGCTGCCCGGCGGAGTCGATCAGGGCGAGGCCCTCGGCGCGGACCTCGACCTCGCAGCCGGTGAGCCGTGCCAGGTCGCCGACCAGGCGGGCGCGGCGCTCGGCGAGGTGGTCGCGCTCGTCGACGGGCAGTTCGTCATAGTAGACGGCGGGCTCGTCGAGCAGGCGCCGGGAGAGGCGGTGGCGCAGGCGCGCGTCGGTGGTGTCGGCACCCGGCGGGTAGCGCTCCTCGCAGAACTGGGCCAGCCCCCGCTCCGGCTCGATCCACGCGGGAGTGGGGCCGAGCAACCGCCGGGCCGCGTCGTGGTCGACGGTGTAGAGGGCGTCGGCCTCCTCGTCGTCGATGAAGGCGATCGTCTCGCCGTCGGGCGCGGTGCGCAGCACGCCGAGCCGCTCCAGGTAGCCGACCGCGTGGACGAACGCGCGGCGGTACTCGATGCGACCGAAGTCAACCGGGAGGCGCTCGTCGCCCGCGCGCAGCCGCTGCGCCCCCTCGACCAGGCGGCGGATGGTGGTCTGGCCGCCCTCGCCGTGCAGCGCCGCCAGTACCAGGCACAGCAGCACGTAGTCGAGCCGCCCGAACGGCCGGGGGGAGCGCTCGCCGCCGGCGCTGGTCACCATCGCCGGGCGCCGCGGCGACGGCTCGACCCGCCGCTGCACCAGCCGGGCGCAGCTCGGCGCCACCTCCAGCCGCCAGCGGGTGAGACGCTCGAACTCGTTGCGCAGGGTGGTCTCCCAGCGGCGCACCTTCGGCAGCGCCTCGGGGTTCGGGTAGGTCGCGGTGACCAGCGGGTGCGCCAGCAGGGTGCGGGCCGCCTCCTGGAAGTCCTCCAGTTCGACCGGGTCGAGCATGGACGCGTAGCGGGCCGGGCTCATCTTGGGACCACCTCCACCGCCAGGCCGTCGAAGACGAGGTCGCCGTCCACGCAGCGGATCACGCAGCCAGCCGGGTCGGGACGGGCGCGCACCGTGACCCCTTCGGCGGCGGCGAGGACCGCCGCGCCGTCCGCGCCGTCCGCGCCGGGAAGGCCGAGCACGCCGAGCAGGCACTCGTCGACCAGGGAGAGCAGCAGCTCCAGCTCCGCGCGGGAGAGGATCCGGCCGGCCAGCGGCGCCGAGGCCAGGCGCGTCGCCGCCTCGGCCCGCTCGCGCTCGGCGGCCGCCGCATCGGCAGCGAGCGCCTCCCGCTGGGCGGAGAAGTCGACCGCCCGCGCGGTCTTGCCCGGGGTGCTGTGCTGGCCGCGCTCGCGCAGCGACACCGCGATCTCGACCGGCTCGGCGCTCCACCAGGAGGCACGCGGGCCGGTCGCGGTCGGGTCGGGCGGCAGCCCGCTCACCCGCGGGGTGCGGCCCAGCCCGAAGGCCGCGTCGAACAGGGCGTGCGCCTCGGCCGCGCCGTCGCAGCGGTGGAACCAGCGCGCCAGCGCGAGCAGCTCCGAGGTGCGGTTGACCGGGCGGCTCTCGGCCTCGGACAGGCGCCGGATCTGCCCGAGGACGTCCCGCACCGCCTGGGTGGTGGCGCTGAACAGCTCGTCCAGGCCGGACGGACGCCCGTCGGAGGCGCTGAGCCAGCGCTCCAGCCCGGTCCAGCGGCTCTGCCAGCTCGCCCGCAGGTCGCGGCCGAGGCCCAGCGCCGCCGCCGCGCCGTCGTCGCCGGCCGCCGCCAGCTCGACCAGCCGGTCCACCCCCTCGTCCGTGATCTCCGCGGCGGTCGCGGCCATGCGGCGGCGGTAGCGGTAGAGGTCGTCCGAGAAGGTCGAGAGGTAGGTGAGCAGCAGCTCCTTGCAGTCGAGGAACACCGCGGCGTCCAGCTCCGACCCGCGGGTCAGCTCCGCCAGCTTGGTGGAGAAGTCCTGCGCCGAGCGGGTCAGGTCGCGCAGGTCGGTGTCGAGCGAGCGCAGCAGCCCGTAGACGCCGCCGGCGTCGCCGGCCCGGACCGCCGCCAGCAGCAGCTCCAGGTTGCGCCGCAGCCCCTCGAACAGCCGTGCCCGCAGGCCCCCCGCGGCCTCGACCGCCGCGAGCACCGCTTGCGCCGCCTCGAAGGCCGCCACCCCGACCGCCGTCAGGTACCACTGCGCCCGCCGCCGGTACATGTCCTCTTTCCGGGTCACGTGCCGCGTGTCCGGGGTCCAGTCGACGCACCCCATCCCCTTGAGAGCGTCCAGCACCTCGATCAGCTTGTCGAAGTCCAGCTCCAGCGCGCTGGCCGGCAGCATCGCCAGCAGCTCCTCGGTCCGCAGCTGCGGCCGGTAGGCCGCCCGCGCCGCCACCATCGCCGACAGGATCGCCAGGTACCGCTCCGCCCGCTCGGTGGTCCCCACCAGCAGTGCCCGCAGCCGGTCGCGCTCCCCGGCCTCCAGCAGCCGCTCGTGAAACGCCCGCGCCCCGGCCGGGGGCACCTCGCCCGGCGCCGCCCGGGTCTGCCCGGCCACCGCGACGGCGGCCGGTTCCGGGGTGGGAGCCTCGGGCGCGTGTCCGTTCCCGCTCTGGCCGTCCATGGCCACAGCGGGCAGCTCGGTGGTAACAAGGGGATTGTTCGCCATACCGCGAACCCTATCTGGAGCCTGCGACAGCGCCCGGTTCAAGGCGCACAGTATGTCCGGGTCGGGACGATCCGTGCGCTGCTCTCCGTAGAGTTGACGATACGGCCGTCCCCACCCGTGGAACCTTTGGTCCACAGTTCGGCGTCAACCGCGACGGCGGCGACCGCGATCTCCTGCCTGGCCGGTGTCGCAGGAACTCGACCCTGATGAGGTGTCGGTGAGGACCGCCATAGTTGCCGATCTCGCGTCGACGACGCCCGCACGCTGGAACCGCTCAGCGCGGGCTGGCGGCGACGAAGCGGAAGCGGTCGCCGTCGGCGTCCACGTCCACCGCCGCCGTGGCGAAGCCCGCCGCGCGCAGGCGGCCCGGCAGCTCCTCGGGAAGCGCCGGCACGAACAGGTCGTCAATATGCGCTTCGCGGCGGCTGGGCGTGTCCATGCCGTCGGTGCCGACCAGGAGGCCGCCTGGTCGCAGCACCCGGCAGAGCTCGCCGAGCATCCGGTCCTGCAGTGCCACGCTGGGGACGTGGTGCAGCATGGTGAAGCTGGCCACGGTGGAGAACGCCCGGCTGCGGAAGGGGAGCCGGGTGGCGTCGGCCCGCACCACCTCGACACCCGCGCCGGACAGGCGCTGGCCCAGAGACGCTGCCAGCTGCTGGTCCAGCTCGACCGCCACCAGCCGGGGGACGCGCGGGCGGAGCGCGTCGGTGACCACGCCCGGTCCGGCCCCGACCTCGAGCACCTGGTCGCCGAGCTGGCGACCCTCCAGCACCCACGGCAGCACCCGCTCGACGGTCTCGGCCCACTCGGCGCTGGCGCAAACCTTGAGGTGGTACTCGTTCACCGCCTGAGCGTAGCTCCAGCGCGTTGCCAGTGCGACCAGGACGCACGATGCGGCCTTGCGTGCCTCCCGGTTCGGGTGCCGTCATGATGCGGCAGCGGCCTCGGGTCTTCCAGGCTCGCACTGGCAGCTCCCAAGGAACAAGGAGCGCACGTGAACGGGATTCCAGACAGCCACGCGGACATCCTTGACAAGGCAGGCTTGGCATATCTCGCCACGGCTGGGCCCAAGGGGGAGCCGCAGGTGTCGCCGGTCTGGTTCGGGTGGGACGGCCGCTACCTCCGGGTCAGTCACACGCCGGACCGGCAGAAGTACCGCAACGTGCGGCGCGACCCGCGGGTGGCGCTGGCGTTCAACGACCCCGACGACCTCTACCGCCACATCGAGATCCGCGGCCGGGTGGAGCGCATCGACCCGGACCCCGACCACGCCTTCATCAACGCCATGGCCAAGAAGTACACGGGCGTCGACGTCTACGAGGCCGCCCCGCCGAGCCAGGAGCGGGTCATCCTGGTGATCGCCCCGGAGCACGCCAATACGATGGGCTGACCAGCGTGCTATTCTGACCAGTGACCATGGTCAGTGGTCAGAATAGAGAGGGACATGGCGGAGAGCGTGATGGAAGAGCGTGTTGTGATGGCCAGTCGATTCAAGGAGCGCTGCCTTGCCCTCCTTGACCAGGTGGCGGAGACAAAGGTGCCCGTCGTGGTCACCAAGCACGGAAAGCCGGTGGCCAAACTGGTCCCGATCGACGAGCCAGTGGCCAAGCCCATGATGGGCAGCGTGCGGCTCCTCGTCGAGGACGACGAGTCGTACTTCTCGACTGGGGAGAGCTGGGTCGCTGAGGGGCCTCACGGCGAATGATCCTGCTCGACACGCACGCCCTGCTCTGGTGGGCGGCGGGTAGCGACCGGCTCTCGCCCGGAGCAGCCCGCGCGATCGCCAGGGCCGACACGATCCTCGTCAGCCCCATCTCGTGCTGGGAGGTCGCGACTCTGGTCGGCAAGGGGCGAATCGCGCTCGACCGCGACGTCTACGTCTGGGTCCTGGATCTCTTCAGTCTGGACGAGGTAGAGCTTGCCCCGCTGACTCCCCAAATGGCGGTCGCCGCCGCTCTCCTTGGCACGGCCGGATTCCATGGCGACCCCGCCGACCGGTTCCTCTATGCCACCGCACTGGAGCACTCGGTCCCGCTCGTCACCAAAGACGAGTCGATCCGGTCCTATGCCGAGAAGGCCGGCGACCTCCGCACGATCTGGTAGCGGTAAGGCGTGTGATTGGCTTGTTCGACGCCAATCGTGTAAAACCCTCGCAGCACCGCGAAGCAGAGGGGGCTTGCCATGCCGGATCCGTGGTTCATCGGGCCGAAACTGCGGTACTGGCGCAAGCGGCGCGGGATCTCCGCGCAGACCCTCGGCGGCCTGGTCGGGCGCTCCCACAGCTGGGTGACCATGGCCGAGCAGGGCCGCCGCGCCCCCTACCGGCTCGACGACCTGGTCGACCTCGCGGCGGCGCTCCGGGTCGACCTCGGCACCTTCGTGTGCACCCCCGTCCCCGGGGTCCCGGACCCGGCCCACCAGCAGGTCCTCGGCCGGCTCCAGGCGGCGTTCGGCGGGCGTGACCCGCGCTCAGGCTTAGCCGATCTTGCGCAAACGATCGGTTTGTCAGACCCTGGAGCCGACCTGATGCTGATCGTCGAGCCAGCGGGAGGCCTCAAAATCGTGAACCGCCGCGAGGCCCTCCAGACCGGCGGCCTGATCGGCATCAGCCTGGCTCTCCCCCTCGGACCCTTGACCCCGACCAGTCCGCCGCCCTCGCCGCCTCGATCGGGAAACGCAAGATCGGCATGTCCGGCGTCCAGAGCCTCCGAACGATCTTGGGTGAGTTCCGCCGCCTGGACGACCAGCTTGGGTCAGCCGGACTCCGGCAGGCGGTGCTCGTCCATCTGCGTCTGGTGCAGGCATTGCGCGGCACCGGGAGAACCGAGGAGGCCGAATCCGCGCTCGGCTCGATCGAGGCGGAGTTCGCCCAGTTCGCCGGCTGGCTGGCATTCGATGCCTGTGACTACCGCGCGGCCGAGCGCTACCTCCTGATCGCCTACAAGGCCGCCGACAGCGAAGGCGAC
>DASWDC010000362.1:0-10456 GCA_036395655.1 Actinomycetota bacterium
CTGCGCCTGGTCTGCTTCCGGTCCGAGCCCGTTGCGCTGGCCGTCGGCCTGGCCGTCGCTGGCGGTGGCCGCCGCGGCTGAGGCCGCCTGCCGCTGCGGCCGCCGGGCGGCCTTGCCGCTGCCGCCGGAGGTGACCGCGCGACCGCCACCGCCACCACCGGCGCCGGCGGCTGCCGCTGCCGCTGCCGGCTGCGGCTGGGCGGCCAGGCGGGCGACCCGGGCGCGGAGCTGCTGGTTGCGGGGCTCGCGCTCCTTCCACAGGGCCACCAGCGGGGTGGCGATGAAGATCGACGAGTAGGTCCCGGTGGCGACCCCGACGAACAGGGCGAGCGCCAGGTCCTTGATGGTCTCGGCGCCGAGCAGCGCGGCGCCGACGAACAGCAGCGCGCCGATCGGCAGCAGCGAGGTCAGCGAGGTGTTCAGCGACCGCACCACCGTCTGGTTGACGGCGCGGTTGGCCGCGTCGGAGTAGGTGATGCGCGACATCGAGCTCAGCTCGCCGGTGTTCTCACGGACCTTGTCGAACACCACCACAGTGTCGTACAGCGAGTAGCCGAGGATCGTCAGCAGCGCGACCACCGTCGCCGGGGTGACCTCGAAACGGGCGAGCGCGTAGATTCCCGCGGTGATCAGCAGGTCGTGGATCAGCGCGATCAGCGCCGTGACCGCCATCTTGAACTCGAAGCGGATCGACACGTAGATGGTGACCACGATCAGGAAGGCGAGCAGCGCCTTGATCATCGCGCGTGACACTGTGCTGCCCCATTTGGAGCCGATCACGGTGGTGTCGACCTGGTTCGACCCGACCCCCGCGACCCTCGCCAGATTCGCGCGGACGACGGCGGTCTGGGCGGTGTCGAGCGGCTCGGTCTGCACCACGACCCGCGACGGCTTGCCGGGCTGGGCACCGGTGATCTGGACGATCTTGGCGACCGGCCCGAGCGCCGACGAGACGTCGCCCTGGGTGACCGGGTGGCTCGGCGTGGCCGTGAACAGGCCGCCGCCGCGGAAGTCGAGGCCGAATTTCAGGCCGGGGAAGAACAGCGCGATCACCGAGATCAGCATCGCGATGCCCGAGATCAGGACCCAGCGGCGCCAGTGGCCGACGAAGTCGACCCTGATCTGACCGTGGTAGAGGCGGCTGGCTAGCGACACGAGGGCGTGCTCTCCTTGGACGGTTCCAACTCTAAGCCTTGCTCGAAGCCTTGGGCGCCACTACACGGCAGCGCGGATTCCGACAAAGCGCCCCTCCTGGAACAGGCGGGTTCTGGTCAGCAGGGTCACCACCGGCCGGCCGACCATCCACACGGCGAAGAAGTCGACCAGGGTGGCGAGCCCCAGGGTGAAGGCGAACCCGCGTACCGGGCAGATGGCGAGCAGGTACAGGATCAGCGCGGCCGCGAACGACACGGTGTTGGCCGAGACCAGCGTATGGAAGGAGCGCTGCCAGCCGCGGTCCACCGAGGTCCGCAGCGTCTTGCCGTCGCGGACCTCGTCTTTCAGTCGTTCGAAGAACACCACGTAGGAGTCGGCCGAGATGCCGATGGCGACGATCAGCCCGGCGATCCCTGCCAGGGTCAGGGTGAACCCCTGGTACTTGCCCATCAGCAGGACCACGCCGACGTTCAGCAGCGCCGCGATGGTGAGCCCGAGCCAGATGACCAGCCCGAGGCCGCGGTAGTAGAGCATCACGTACAGGAAGGTGGCGGCCAGCCCGATCGCGCCGGCGATCAGCCCGGCGCGTAGCGAGTCGCTGCCGAGCGTGGCGCTGACGGTGTTGCGGTCCTGCTGGGTGAGGGTCAGCGGCAGCGCGCCGCTGGAGATCAGCGGCGCCAGGAACTTCGCCTCCGACTCGCTCTGCCCGGTGATCTGGCCGCCCTGGGTGATGCCGACGTGGCACTGCACGTCGGTAGCGACCGGCGGGCTGTTGATCACCACGTGGTCGAGGATGATCGCGATCTCGGTCTGGGGGGTGCCCTGGGTGTTGCAGGCCGCATTGCCGGTGAGCGTCGCGAACTTCTTCTGGCCGGCGCCGGAGAAGTTCAGGTTGGTCACCCACTGGCCGGTGGTGATGTTGTTGCCGCTGGTCGCCAGCTGCGCCTGCGCGGAGCTGACGTCGGCGCCCTGGAGCGCGACCTTCCCAAGCTGCAGCTTGGTGCCGCTGGGGTCGACCTGGAGCTTGCCGCTGATGTTGGTGCACAGCACCACCGTTTTATCCGGATTATCCGGAGCGGTGTAGCTCTCGGGCTTGCTGCAGTCGACGGTGTTGAAGGGTGCCTGCTTGTAGGTGGCGCTGCCGGCGGCGGCCTGGGCCAGGACCGGCCGCATCTGGAGCTGGGCGGTGGTCTGGACCCTCTGGATGACCACGTCGGGGTCTTTGACGTCCGGGATGGCGACCACGATGTTGTTGCCTTCGCTGGACACCTCGGCCTCGGCCACACCGCTCGAGTTCACCCGGTTGCGGATGATGTCGATGGTGCGGTCGATCTGCTCCTTGGTTACCGGGGCCCCGTTGGGATTGCTGGGCGCGAACGTGACGCTGCTGCCGCCGCGCAGGTCCAGCCCGAGCCGTGGCGTGATGTGCTGGAAGAGGATCGTTCCCCAGATCGCGGCGACGATCGTCAGCAGGGCGATCATCGGCATGATCAGCCGGCGGTTTCCTGGCACTGCGCTTCGCGCTCCTTATGTCTCTTGCTCCTGGCCGCTGCCTGTGAAGACGCTTCGGCTACAGCAGCGAGTTGCCATTCACGGTCATGCGGAACTTGCAGCCGAGGCCCTCGGCGGACCTGCGGCACATCATCATCCTGGTGAGGAAGATCTCGAAGTACTCGAGGATATCGGACACGGTGGTATCGATCTCCAGCTCGAGCGTGATGGTGCGGCGTTCGGGGTCGACCCGTACGAACGAGTGGGTGGCCGAGAAGTTCACCCGGTCGTGGATGTCGAACTGGATCTGCGCGTGGGCGTCCTTGCGGACCCGGGAGCGGTGCACGTCGGACTTGTCGGCGATGATCACCGCCGCCGCGATCGGCGAGACCGGCAGCCCCATGGTCTCCTCGTGGTTGCCGATCGCGCCCATCACCAGCCCGGCGTCCTCCGGAGGGAGGCCCGCCTCGGCCAGCAGCGGCTGGGCGATCAGCGCGCCGGTCTGCGGGTGGTGCTCGCGGCTCACCACGTTGCCGATGTCGTGCAGGTACCCGGCGACGGCGGCCAGCTCGGCGGCGTGGTGGTCGTAGTCGAGCCGGTCGAGGATGTTGTAGGCGATCGCGCCGACCAGGCCGGCGTGCCGCGGGCCGTGCTCGGTGTAGCCGAGCTGGCCAGTGAACTGGTCGGCGAGGGCGAGGTAGGTCTGGACCACCCGGTTGCTCGCCACCCGGTCGAGGAGGCGAGGTTCGGCGACGGGGGCAGGGGGCCGCCGCTCAGCCAAGCTCATCGTTCATGTTCCCGGGTTCCCTGCCTCGTCGTCGTGCTGGTGGTCATGGCCGTCCAGGCCCAGGTGCTCGTCCAGCTCCTCGGCCTCAGGCTCGGACGGCTGCACCTTGCCGCTGATCGCGCGGCGCACGACCCGCACCTCGACACCGGGCGACAGCTCCAGGGTGACCGTCTCGCCGTCGAAGCGGCGGATGGTCCCGAGGAACCCCGAGACGGTCATGACCTCGTCGCCGAGCTCCAGCGACCGCTGCAGCGACGCCTGCTGCTGGGCGCGGCGGCGCTGCGGCCGGATCATCAGAAAGTAGATCACCGCGAACAGCAGCGCGAACAGGATCAGCTGTGCACCAGCACCGCTGTTCGCGGCGAGCACGATTCCCAGCGCACCAGCACCGTTCCCCATAGCGTGAAGACCTCCGAAGCGCCCAGGTGGATCCCAAGGCCTGCATCCCACCTGAAGCTGGTGGGGGCACGTCAACGCTGCGGCGTCCGGCCACGGCGCAGGCGCCATCCTAGGGATGGAACCCAGTGCGGTCAACTGCCGCCGATGCCCCGAACCTGTGGGCTGAGCTGCGCTTTCCGGAATCTATCCTAGCGCACCGGGGACCGTTGGGGAGGATCCGGACAGCCCTATGAATCAGGTTCGCTGGCCGCCTGGTCGAACAGCGTCCCCGAGGCGGGCGCACCGGGCACGTCGCGGGGGACGGGGAGGTCGAGGTGGGCGAAGGCGGCGGCGGTGGCGAGGCGGCCGCGGGGGGTGCGGATCAGGAAGCCGAGCTGCAGCAGGTAGGGTTCGGCGACGTCCTCGACGGTGTCGGGCTCCTCCCCCACCGAGACGGCGACGGTGGCGAGGCCGACCGGCTGGCCGGCGAAGCGTTCGCACAGCACCCGCAGCAGCGCCAGGTCGAGCTTGTCGAGACCGAGCGGGTCGACCTCGAACAGGTCGAGGGCGGACGCGGCGGTGGCCGCGTCGATCGTGCCGTCGCCGCGGACCTCGGCGTAGTCGCGGACGCGGCGCAGCAGCCGGTTGGCGATCCGGGGCGTGCCCCGGGAGCGCCGCGCGAGCATCGCGGCGCCCGCCGCGTCGATCACCACCCCGAGGATCGAGGCCGAGCGGGTCACGATCGCCTGCAGCTCGGCGGGCTGGTAGAAGTCGAGCTTGGCGGAGAAGCCGAAGCGGTCGCGCAGCGGCGAGGTGATCAGCCCGGTGCGGGTGGTCGCCGCGACCAGGGTGAAGCGGGGCAGGTCGAGGCGGAGGCTGCGGGCGCCGGGGCCCTTGCCGAGGACGACGTCGATCTGGAAGTCCTCCATCGCCGGGTAGAGGACCTCTTCGACCGCGCGGGGCAGGCGGTGGACCTCGTCGACGAACAGCACGTCGCCGGGTTCCAGGCCGGTGAGGATCGAGGCCAGGTCACTGCCGCGTTCCAGCGCCGGCCCGGAGGTGATCCGCAGGCCGGCGCCCATCTCGGCGGCGACGATCGCGGCCAGGCTGGTCTTGCCGAGGCCGGGCGGTCCGGAGAACAGCAGGTGATCGGGCGGCAGGCCGCGCCGCCGGGCCGACTCCAGCACGATCGCCAGCTGCTCGCGGGTGCGTGCCTGCCCGACGAACTCCTCCAGCTTGCGGGGCCGCAGGCTCCCCTCGCTGGCCCGCTCCTCCGGCGAGGCGCTCGGCGCCAAGAGGTCGCTCATTCGCGCGCGCCGTGGCTCATCTGCCGCCCCTGACGGTGCCGCCCGGGCCGAGGTTGCGGAGCGCGAGGCGCAGCAGCTCCTCGGTGGACAGCTCCCCGGCGTCGGCGGGCAGCGACTCCAGCGCGGCCTTGACCTCGGCGGGGGCGCAGCCGAGCGCGGCGAGCGCCTCACGGACCTCGGCGTAGGCTGCCCGGCCGGCTCCCCCCTCGGCGGGCAGCTCATAGCCGCCGTCGCCGCCGAGCTTGCCCTTCAGCTCCAGCACCAGCCGGGCCGCGCCCTTGCGGCCGACGCCGGAAACCAGGGTGAGCGCGTCGGCGTCCCCGGCGCTGACCGCGCGCCGCAGCGCGTCGGGGGAATGCACCGACAGCATCGCCAGCGCGAGCTTCGGCCCGACCCCGCTGGCCGACAGCAGCTGCTCGAAGACGCGCCGCTCGTCGGCCGACAGGAACCCGTAGAGCGCCAGGGCGTCCTCCCGCACGTAGGTGACGGTGTGGACCAGCACCTCCCCGCCCCGGGGCAGCGCCGCCAGCGCCTTTGGCGTGAGGAAAACCCGGTAGCCGACCCCGCCGACGTCGATCACCGCCCCGTCGGCCAGCACCTCGACCAGCCGCCCCCGCAGGCTCGCGATCACCGCGGGAGCCCCGGCGAGGTCGGCGCCGCCCGGGCGAGCCAGTCGGCCGCGGTGGCCGCGCTGAGCGCGCCGCTCCCCCGCCCACCCGGCGCCCCGGTCCCCGTCCCGGGCCGCTGGCCAAACGCGGCGGCGGTGCCAGCGTGGTGCAGGTGGCACAGCGCCACCGCGATCGCGTCGGCGGTGTCGGCCGGCCTCGGGATCGCCTCCAGCCGCAGGATCGCCCGCACCATGTACCCGACCTGCTCCTTGGGCGCGGTCCCGGTGCCGGTGACGGCCTGCTTGACCTGCGACGGGGTGTAGGTCGACAGCGGCAGCCCGTGCTCGGCGGCGAGCAGCAGCGCCACCCCCGACGCCTGCCCGACGGTCATGGCGGTGCGCACGTTGGCGTTCACGAACAGCCGCTCGATCGCGACCTGTTCCGGCCGGTGCTCGGCGATCACTCCCCGCAGCCGCGCCGCCAGCGTCGCCAGCCGCCCCGGCACGTCCTCGCCCTTGGTGACAACCGTCCCATAGCCGAGCGCCTTGACGGGCCCCCCGGCCTGTTCGAGCACCGCCCACCCGCAACGGCTCAACCCTGGGTCGATCCCCAGCACCCGCACGCGGTCCTCCACCCGAATCGATCCGGCCTGAACTGGTGTTTGGCGAGCCTATCCCCTCCGACCGGCGGGCTCAACCACTTCGCGGTGGTTGGTCAGCTGACCTCGGCCATGATCTCGTCGGGGATGTCGAAGTTGGCGTAGACGTCTTGGACGTCGTCGACGTCGTCGAGGGCGTCGAGCAGGCGCAGAACCTTGATGGCGCCGTCGCGGTCGAGTGGGACCGACAGGCTTGGGACCATGGTGACCTCGGCGGACTGGTAGGGGATGCCGGCGTTGTCGAAGGCGGCGCGGACGGCGCGGAGGTCGCCGGGGGCGGTGGTGACGGTGAAGCCGACGTTGTCGCTCTGGACGTCCTCGGCACCGGCCTCCAGGGCGATCTCCATGACGCGGTCCTCGTCGGCGGCGTCGCCGATGACGACCAGCTGGCCTTTCCGGTTGAACAGGTAGGCGACGCTGCCGGACTCGGCGAGGCTGCCGCCGGCTTTGGCGAAGGCGTGGCGGACGGCGGCGGCGGCGCGGTTGCGGTTGTCGGTCAGCGCCTCGATCAGGACCGCCACCCCGCCGGGGGCGTAGCCCTCGTAGGTGACCAGCTCCAGCTGCTGGCCGCCGACCTCGCCGGCGCCGCGCTTGACGGCGCGATCGATGGTGTCGTTCGGCACCGAGTTGTCCTTGGCCTTCTGGATGGCGTCGGCCAGGGTCGCGTTGCCCTCCGGGTTGGACCCGCCGGTGCGGGCGGCGACCTCGATGGCGCGGATCAGCTTGGCGAACAGCTTGCCGCGCCGCGCGTCCTTGGCGCCCTTCTGATGCTTGATGGTGGCCCACTTCGAGTGGCCTGACATTGCAGCTCCCTTGCTCGTTAGTCGTGGCGCGAGGCGACCAGGTCGGCGAACCAGCGGTGCAGGCGGGTCTCTCCGGTCAGCTCGGGATGAAAGGCGGTGGCCAACAGGTTCCCCTGGCGGGCGGCGACCACGCGGCCGTCCAGCTCCGCCAGCACGTCCACATCGGCGCCCGCCTCGGTGATCCAGGGGGCGCGGATGAAGGCGGCGGAAACCGGGCCGCCGTCGATGCCCTTGACGTCGACCTCGGCCTCGAAGGAGCACACCTGCGGGCCGAAGGCGTTGCGGCGCACGGCCACGTCCATCACGCCGAGGAGATGCTGGGGCGGGCCCTCGACCGCTCTGGCCATGAAGATCATGCCGGCGCAGGTACCGAACAGCGGGAAGCCGCCGGCGGCGCGCTGGCGCAGCGGCTCCAGCAGGCCGTAGCGGCTGGCCAGCTTGCCGATCACGGTCGACTCGCCGCCGGGCACGATCAGGCCGTCGACCTGATCGAGGTCAGCCGGGGTGCGGACCTCGCGGGCAGCCACCACCGCGGGACCGCGCCCCCCGACCCCCCGGAGCGCGCCGAGGACCTGCAGGTGCTCGCGGACGTCGCCCTGGTAGGCCAGGACGCCAATGGTGAGCGGGGGGTGCGCCATCGGCCGCATCGCCTACCAGCCGCGGCCGGCCAGGCGCTCCTGCTCGGGGACCGACGAGATGCCGACCATCGGCTCGCCGAGGCCGCGGGAGACCTTGGCGATGATGGTGGGGTCGTTGTAGAAGGTGGTCGCCTCGACGATGGCGCGGGCGCGGCGAGCCGGGTCGCCCGACTTGAAGATCCCCGAGCCGACAAAAACGCCCTCGGCGCCGAGCTGCATCATCAGCGCCGCGTCGGCGGGGGTGGCGATGCCGCCGGCGGTGAACAGCACCACCGGGAGCTTGCCTTCGCGGGCAACCTCGGCGACCAGCTCGTAGGGGGCGCCGAGGTCCTTGGCGGCGGCGAACAGCTCCTCCTCGCGGAGTCCGGCCAGCCGGCGGATCCCGTTGGAGATCGAGCGCATGTGGCGGACCGCCTCGATCACGTTGCCGGTGCCGGCCTCGCCCTTGGAGCGGATCATGGCGGCGCCTTCGGCGAGGCGGCGCAGGGCCTCGCCGAGGTTGGTGGCACCGCAGACGAACGGGACGGTGAACCGCCACTTGTCGACGTGGTGGGCCTCGTCGGCGGGGCTGAGGACCTCGGACTCGTCCACGTAGTCGACCCCGAGGGCCTGCAGGACCTGGGCCTCGACGAAGTGGCCGATGCGGGCCTTGGCCATCACGGGGATGGAGACCGCCTCGATGATCTCGTGGATGAGCTGGGGGTCGCTCATCCGGGCCACGCCGCCCTGGGCGCGGATGTCGGCGGGCACCCGTTCCAAGGCCATGACCGCGACCGCCCCAGCCTCCTCGGCGATCTTGGCCTGCTCGGCGGTGACGACGTCCATGATGACGCCGCCTTTGAGCATCTCGGCCAGGCCGCGCTTGACCCTGGCGGTGCCGGTGGCGTGGTTGGTTGACTCCATTGCGCTGGCTCCTCGTCCTGCTGGCCCGGCCCCGTACCACCGCCGACAGTGCGATGCGTTTTCCCTGCTCAGAGGCCTATTCGAGAGAGAGGCTACACCAGGGCACAGGGCGGCTTCAACGCTCCGGCCGGACCTCGCCGGGGTTGCGGAACCTCCATTCGAGCCGGTAGCGGGCCTGCGGCAGGGGCTGGTCGGTGGCCCAGTCGAAGCAGGCCCACTCGCCCTCGTCGCGGCGCCGGACCGGGGTCGGCAGCGGCAGCTCGCCGCGGGCGAGGGAGGTCTCGGTGCCCCAGACGACCGGCTGGAGGGCCAGCGGGAAGCGCAGCTGGACGCTGAGGCGCAGGGTCGGCAGGCGCACCGCGCGCTGGAACCAGTGGCCCCATTTGTCCACGCCGACGGTGTAGCTGTAGCGGATCCAGGTCGCCTCGCCCGGGTAGAGGGGGAACTTGCCCTGGCCATTCTCGAACAGCAGCCAGAGCTCCTTGAAGGAGTCCCGGTCGTGCTTGGCCTCCCAGGCCATCGGCTCCGCCCCTCTCTCCTCTCCGTCGCCGCACCAGGCGCGCAGGTCCAGTTCCGGCAGGGTGAGGGGGTTGGTGCGGTAGTGGCGGTTGGAGCGGTCGGCCTGGCCGGGGTAGCGGTCGACGGCGATGCGGATGAGGAAGCGGGTGACCACCGAGTCGCTGGCGTTGCGCAGCCGTTTGGCCATGCGCAGCTGGTAGCTGCCGCCGTGGTGCTCCAGGGAGGCCTGGTCCCGCTCGACGATCAGCTGGCCGGGCTCGATGGGACGCTCAGGGGGGCGCTCGGGCTCGGCGCCGCCGACGGTGACCCGGGCCGCGGCGAACTCGCGCCAGCGCTGCCAGATCGAGCCGCCAGCCCGGAGCACGGCATCGGCTCGGCGGGCGAACCCTTCGGTGGGGTGGAGGTTGCAGCCCTCGATGTGGCTCACGTAGGAGGGGTCGTAGCCCATCGCGCTCGCGAGCTGCTTCTTGGGCAGGCGGCGCAGCTCGCGCCAACGCCGTAGCTCGGCCGCGAAGCGGTTCTGCGCAAGGAGCAGGCCGGAAGCAGCATGAGCCGAATCCATAGCGGCCGCGGGGCCCCCCGATGCATCAAGCGGTTCGGGGAGCTGCGGCTGAGGACCTGAGTGAGCCATGAGTGAGCCGTCCTCACTCTCGACTAAGACAAACACGGTCAGTTTCGCTTATCGGCAGTACTGGACGCTAGAGGGCTAGTCAAAAAGAGCTAGTACAGTGCAGCGAGACGACGAGGTACGAAACCATCTGGAGGCCGCCGCCGGGCTGCTGCGCCAGGCACCGCCCGATCCGGAACTGCTGATGCTGGTCGCCCATGACATCGCCACCCTCATCGGCGTGCTCGGGCGGGGCGCGGCGCGGGCGGGGTCGCCGCTGCCGTTCGCCGCCGTCCAGTCCATCACGGAGCTGCGGCGCTGGGCGCTCGACCTGCGCGCCAGCCTTGGTGGCGGGCCCGGCGGTCCCGGTACCGACCCCGGGACCGGCACGGAGCGATGACGGCGGCTACAGCTCCCGCAGGGCCTCGATGCGGTCGCCGAGCGGCGGGTGGGTGTCGAACAGCCGCTCCAGGCCCGAATCCTCCGATCCGGCGGTGGTCGCGGGTCCGGGTCCGGGTCCGGGTCCGGGGGCGACGATCCAGAGGTGGTTCAGGCCGAGGTTGCTGGCCTGGGCGGCGTTCGGGGCGTCGCGCAGCTTGGTC
>DASWDC010000363.1:0-2601 GCA_036395655.1 Actinomycetota bacterium
GACGGCGCGCGGATCTGGAACGCCTCGGTCGCCAGCGGCGTGCCGCTGGAGCGCTACGGCGCGCTGTTCGACAGCCTGTCGGTGTGCTTCTCCAAGGGCCTGGCCGCGCCAGTCGGCTCCGCCGTGGTCGGCGACCGCGATTTCGTGGAGCGCGCCCGGGAGGTCCGCCAGCTCCTCGGCGGCAGCATGCGCCAGTCGGGCGTGCTCGCCGCAGCCGCGCTGGTCGCCGTCGAGCAGATGCTCGACCGCCTCGCCGACGATCACGCCAACGCCCGCCACCTGGCCGAGCGGGTCGCCGCCGCCGTGCCCGGCGGGATCGAGGCGCCGGTGGAGACCAACATCGTGCTGCTCGCCGCGCCCGCCTTCGGCACTGACGGGCCCGGCCTGGTCAAGCGCCTGGCCGACCGGGGCGTCCTGGCCGCCGACACCGCGCCCGACCAGGTCCGCCTGGTGTTCCACTACGAGATCAGCGCCGACGCCACCGACCAGGCCGCCAGCGCGGTGATCGCCGCCGCCGACGGCACCGCCGAGACCGCGGCGGGATGACCTTCGGCCTCGCCGAGGTGGAGGCGGCGGCCGCACGGATCGCCGGGCGGGTCCACCGCACCCCCGTGTTCCACTCGCGGCTGCTGGACCGGGAGCTGGGCTGCCAGGTTCTCCTGAAGGGCGAGCATCTGCAGCGGATCGGCGCGTTCAAGGCGCGCGGCGCGTTCAACGCGCTGCTGGCGCTGGACCCGGCCGTCCGGGCGCGGGGGGTGATCACGGTCAGCTCCGGCAACCATGCCCAGGCGGTCGCCCTGGCCGCCGCCGAGACCGGCAGCCACGCCGTGGTGGTCATGCCCGCCGACGCCAGCCCGGCCAAGCTCGCCGCCACCCGCGGCTACGGCGCCGAGGTGATCTGCGACGGGGTCACCCCCGCCAATCGCGAACAGTTCGTCCACCGCCTCGCCGCCGAGCGCGGACTGCGTCTGGTGCACCCCTTCGACGACTTCGACGTCATGGCCGGGCAGGGCACCGCCGCCCTGGAGCTGCTCGACGAGGTCGGCGACCTCGACCTGGTGCTCGCCCCGGTGGGTGGCGGCGGCCTGATCAGCGGCACCGCCGCGGCGGTCAAAGGCCGCTCGCCCTCCACCCGGGTGGTCGGGGTCGAGCCGGCCGGCGCCGCCGACGCCCGTGACTCGCTCGCCGCCGGGCGCCTGGTCGCCCTGCCCGAGCCGCCCCAGACGATCGCCGACGGGGTCCGCACCCTGCGCCTCGGCGAGCGGGACTTCGCGGTGATCCGCCGGCTGGTCGACGAGATCGTCACCGTCAGCGACGATCAGCTCCGCGCCGCCCTGGCGCTGGCCTGGTCGCGGACCAAGCAGCTGATCGAGCCGACCGCTGCCCTGCCGCTCGCCGCGCTGCTCACCGGCGCTGTTGGCGGTACCGCCGGCCAGCGGGTCGGGGTGATCCTCTCCGGCGGTAACCTCGATACGACCGCGCTCGCCGCGACGCCGGCCCTGCCGGGTTCCAACGAAGCAGCCAAGGAAGAAGGTGGTCCCTGATGACCGTCCCAGCCTCAGCCTCAGCGCCGACCGTGGCGGGGATCGACGTCGAGGCGATCCGCCCGCAGTTCCCCGGGCTGGCGCGCACGCTCCCCGACGGACGCCCGGCGGTCTTCTTCGACGGGCCGGGCGGGTCGCAGCCGCACGCCTCGGCGATCGTCGCGGTCGCCAGGCACCTGGAGTCGTCCATGGCCAACCTCGACGGCGCCTTCGCTACCGCCAGGGAGACCACCGCGCTGGTGGAGCGGGCCCGCGTCGCCGGGGCCGACCTGCTCGGGTCCGCCCCGGAGGGGATCGCCTTCGGGCCCAACATGACCACCCTGAACTTCCTGCTCGCCCACGCGCTCGCGCGGACCCTGGCCGCCGGGGACGAGATCGTGGTCACCGCGCTCGACCACGACGCCAACGTGGCGCCGTGGCTGCTGGTCGCCCGCGACCACGGCCTGGTGGTCCGCACCGCGCCGCTGCGGGTCACCGACGGCACCCTCGACCACGACGCGCTGGAGGGTCTGCTCGGCCCGCGCACCCAGGTGGTGGCGTTCCCGCTGGCCTCCAATGCGCTCGGGACCATCCCCGACATCCCCCGGATCGCCGCCGCCGCCCACCGGGTCGGGGCGCTGGCCTGGTGCGACGCGGTCCACTCCGCGCCGCACCGCCGCATCGACGCCGCCGCGCTCGGCGTCGACGTGGTGCTCTGCTCGGCCTACAAGTTCTTCGGGCCGCACGTCGGCATCGCCGCGATCCGCCGCGACCTCGCCGAGACGCTCCCCGCCGACCAGGTCCGCCCCGCCGCCGAGTCCCCGCCCGGGCACCGCTTCGAGACCGGCACCCAGTCCCACGAGGGCCTCGCCGGGATGGTCGCGGCGGTCGACTACCTCGCCGGCCTCGGCACCGGCGCCGACCCGGCCCCAGGAGCAGGCCGGCGGGCACGGCTCGACGACGCCTTCGCGCGCATCCAGCGACACGAGGCCGCGCTCACCCTGCGCTTCCTCGATGGTATGGCCGACCTGCTCGGGTCCGCCCCGGAGGGGATCGCCTTCGGGCCCAACATGACCAC
>DASWDC010000364.1:0-5552 GCA_036395655.1 Actinomycetota bacterium
GGTCGACCCGGTCGGCCAGGCCGAGCTGGGCGAGCGCGGCGGCGGAGTCGCCGCCGCCGACGACGGTGTAGGCGTCGCTGGAGGCGACGGCCTCGGCGACCGCCCGGGTCCCAGCGGCGAACGGGGGCCACTCGAACACGCCCATGGGACCATTCCAGAACACCGTCTTGGCGTCCCGGACGGCGGCGGCGAAGCTGGCAGCCGTCTCGGGGCCGATGTCGAGGCCACGCCAGCCCGGCTCGATCCCGCCGGCGGGGACGACCTTGTGGTCGGCGTCCGCGGCGAAGGCGTCGGCGACGACCACGTCGGTCGGCAACAGCACCCGCCTGCCCTCCCGCCCGGCGCGGGCGAGCAGGTCGCGGACGGCGTCCACCTGGTCGGGCTCGAACAGCGAGTCGCCGACGCCGTCGCCGTTGGCGGCGAGGAAGGTGAAGCACATCCCGCCGCCGACCACCAGGGCGTCGACCCGGCCGAGGAGGTTGTCGAGGATGGCGAGCTTGTCGGAGACCTTGCTGCCGCCGAGCACCGCCACGAACGGCGACGCCGGGCCCTCCAGCAGGCGCGACAGCTCTTTGACCTCGCCGGCGAGCAGGAAGCCGGCGTAGGCGGGGAGGCGCTCGGCAACGCCGACGGTCGAGGCGTGGGCGCGGTGCGCGGCGCCGAAGGCGTCGTCCACGTAGACCTCGGCGAGGCTGGCGAGCTGGTCGACGAAGGTGGGGTCGTTGGCCTCCTCGCCCGGGTCGAAGCGGAGGTTCTGCAGCAGCAGCACCTCCCCGGGCCGCAGCGCCTCGGCGGCGTCGTGGGCGGCCTGCCCGGCGACGTCGTCAACGAAGTTGACGTCGCGTCCGAGCTGCTCGGCGAGCGCGGAGACGACCGGCGCCAGCGAGTACTTCTCGACCCGCTTGCCTTTCGGCCGGCCGAGGTGGGAGCAGCAGACCACGCTGGCGCCGCGGGTGAGCAGCGACCGCAGCGTCGGGATGGCGGCGCGGATGCGCAGGTCGTCGGTGACGTGCCCCTCGTCGTCGAGGGGCACGTTGAAGTCGTCGCGGACCAGGACCCGCCGGCCGCTCACCTCCGCCTGGTCGACGGTGCGAAGCTCCATCGCGTCGCTTCCTCTTCCTGTCCCCTGCCGCCGCTACCGCAGCGAGCCGCCGACCAGCTGACAGAGATCCACGAGCCGGTTGGAATAGCCCCACTCGTTGTCGTACCAGCCGAACACCTTGGCGAGGTTGCCGTTGGCCTGCGTCAGGGTCGAGTCGAAGATGCAGGAGGCCGGGTCGCCGACGATGTCGGAGGAGACGATCAGGTCGGTGTTGTAGCGCAGGACCCCCTGGAGGTCGCCCTCGGCGGCGCGCTTGAACGCGGCGTTGATCTCCTCGACGGTGACCTCGCGGCCGAGGATCACGGCCAGGTCGGTGAGCGAGCCGTCCACCACCGGGACGCGCAGCGAGATGCCGTCGAGCTTGCCCTTGAGCTCCGGGATGACCAGGTGGGCGGCGCGGGCCGCGCCGGTGGAGGTGGGGATCACGTTGGCGGAGGCGGTGCGGGCGCGGCGCAGATCCTTGTGCTGGAAGTCGAGGGTGGACTGGTCGTTGGTGAAGGCATGGACGGTGGTCATGAAGCCCTTCTCGATGCCGAACTGGTCGAGCAGGACCTTGGCCAGCGGGATCACCGAGTTGGTGGTGCAGGAGGCGTTGGAGATGACGTCGTGGGTGGCCGGGTCGTACGTGGCGTCGTTGACGCCCATCACGATGGTGGCGTCGGCGCCCTTGGCCGGCGCGGAGATGATCACCTTCTTGGCGCCCGCCTTGAGGTGGAGGGCGGCCTTGTCCCGCTCGGTGAAGAAGCCAGTGGATTCGACCACCACGTCGACGCCGAGGTCGCCCCAGGCGAGCTGGGCCGGGTCGCGCTCGGCGCTCGCCTTGATCTGCTGGCCGTCAACAGTGATCGAGGTGTCGTCGTAGCTGACCTCGGCGTTGAGCTTGCCGAAGGTGGAGTCGTACTTGAGCAGGTGGGCGAGGGTGTGGTTATCGGTGAGGTCGTTGACCGCCACGACCTCGACGTCGATGTCGTGCTTGCTGCGGCTGGCCGCCTCGCGAGCGGCGCGGAAGAAGATACGTCCAATCCTGCCAAAACCGTTGATGCCGACGCGAATGGTCATCGGATCCTCCCATTTCAAGCCATCGCTGGCCATCGATCAGATGTGTTGGGACTGCCAAAGCTCACGCGGGCCATTCTTCCCCAGGGCGGGGAAGGCCGCCACGCGTTGTCCACAGCCCCGCCAGGGTCAGCCAGGGTCAGCCAGGGTCAGCGCCCCTCGGTCTCGCCCGCCGCTTCGGCGAGCGCCTCCAGCCGTTTGAGCCGGGCGGCGACCGCGCCCTTGGAGCGGGGCGGGTCGAGCAGGGCGCCCAGCTCCGCGAGGGTCGCCTCCGGGTTCGCGAGGCGCAGCGCGGCGACGTCGGCGACCTCGGCGGGCAGGCCGTCCCAGCCGTGGCGGGCCACGGCCGCCTCGACCAGGGCGAGCTGGCCGATGGCGGCGGCGACGCTGCGGCGCAGGTTGGCCTGGTCGGCGTTGGCGAGCCGAACCGCCTCGCCGCGGACCTCACGGCGGATGCGGCCGTCCTCCCAGGCGAGATAGGCGTCGCGGGCGCCCATGGTGGCCAGTGCCCGGCCGATCGCCTCACCGCCCTTCACCACCACCCGATGCTCGTCGTCGCCGCGGGCGCTGGGGCTGGCCGGCAGGCCCAGCCGGACGAGCAGGACGGCCAGATCGCGGGCGCTGCGCTCCTCGGGCGTGCCGATCTCCAGGTGCGGCCCCCTGGTCGGCGCCGAGACCGACCCACGGCCGAGGAAGGCGCCGCGCAGGAAGCACGCGGCCGCCGCGCCGCCGCGCACCAGACCGCCCGGGATCCCAGAGGCGAGCCGCCCGCTCCGGTCGAGCAGGCCGGTGTCGGTGAGGATCCGCTCGACCCGCTCGGCGAGCACCAGTTCGTAGCGTGACCCCGGCGCGAGCGCCCCCTGGCTGCGGACCCGGAAGTCCGACCGCACCCCGTACCCGTCATGCAGCAGCCAGAACGCCAGCCGCACGACCCCACCCGAGCGCGACGACAGCACCAGCGTGAACCGTGGCCCGACCGTCCCGCCGATGTGCAGCGTGGCGGTGAAGCGCAGCAGCGCCGCCAGCAGCGCGCGCCGCTCGGCCGGATTCGCTGGCCGCAACGCCGCAAGCTCCTGCTTGACCCGGACCGTGAACGCGCCACGGGCGCCCATTGATCAGCCCAGCTCTTTGAGAGCGACCGCGAGGCGGGCAGGGTCGTGGCGGCCGGGGATGCGGTGGTCGGCGAGGTCGGCGTGCAGCACCCGGGCGCCGAGGGCGGCGAAGTCGTGAGTCTCGCGCTCGGCGGTGGCCTCCTCGGCGGGCCGCTGGCACAGCACCAGCGGGATCCGCAACCCCGGGCAGTGGTCGAGCAGCACGGCGAGATGCGCCTCGGGCGGGAACCCGCTGGTCTCGTCCAGCGGCGACTGCGGGTCGAGGTTGCAGAGGTAGACGACTCGCGCGTCCTTCGCGGCGGCGGCGACCGCGGCGCCAAGCTCCGGCACCAGCAGGGTCGAGACCACCGAGGTGAAGGTCGACCCGGGCCCGAGCAGCACCAGGTCGGCCCGCTCGACCGCGGCCACCGCCTCGGGCAGCGCGGCGGCGTCGGGCGGGTCGAGCCAGACCTGCTCGACGCGGCCGCGGGCGGTGGTGATCGCCGCCTGTCCCTCCACCAGCTGGCCGTCCACCTGGCCGGAGAGGCGTAGCGGGACCAGGGTCGAGGGCAGCACCCGCCCGCGGGTGTGCAGCAGCCGGTGGGCGGTGTCGAGCGCCTCCATGAACCCGCCGCGCAACTCGGAGAGGGCGGCGAGCACGAGGTTGCCGAGGCTGTGCCCGGCCAGCTCGCCGTGGTCGAACCGGTAGCCGAACAACGCGGCGACCTCCGCCTCGGCGGTGCCGCCCTCGCTGCCGCTGGCGGCGCCGGCCGGGTCGGCCAGGGCGAGCAGCGCCATGCGCAGGTCGCCGGGAGGCGGCAGGCCGAGGTCGCGGCGCAGGCGGCCGGAGGAGCCGCCGTCGTCGGCCATGGCGACCACGGCGGTCGGCTCGGCGCCGAGCAGCCGCAGGGCGGTCAGGGTCGCGGAGAGGCCGTGCCCGCCGCCCAGCGCGGCGACCTCGATGTCAGGGCTCACCGCCGGACTCACTTCACTCGCGTTCCATGTCCCGGTGAACGACGTTGACCCGGTAGTCCTTGCCCTGGAGCCAGGCGCGCAGCTCCTCGGACAGGACCACGCTGCGGTGCTTGCCGCCGGTGCAGCCGATCGCGATGGTGAGGTACTGCTTGCCTTCCCGCACGTAGCCGGGGAGCGAAACCTCGAGCAGCTCCTGCAGCCGGTCCATGAACCGCTTGGTGGCCTCCTGGCCCAGGACGTAGTCGCGGACCTGCGGGTCAAGGCCGGTGTGGGGACGCAGCTCCGGGATCCAGTGCGGGTTCGGCAGGAAGCGGACGTCGACCACCGTGTCGGCGTCCAGCGGCAGGCCGTACTTGAAGCCGAACGAGGTGACGGTGACCAGCAGCCCGGCGGCCTCGTCGGCGAAGGCGGCAAGAATCTTCTCGCGTAGCTCGTGGACGTTGAGGTCGCTGGTGTCGATCACCAGGTCGGCGTCCGCGCGCAGCTCGCGCAGCAGGTCCCGCTCGATCGCGATCGAGTCGACCACCCGCTCGCCGGCGACCGGGTGGCGGCGGCGGTTGTGCTCGAAGCGGCGCACCAGCAGCTCGTCGGAGGCTTCCAGGTAGAGGATCCGCAGGGTCAGCTGCTGGTCGCGGAGCGGCTGCAGGGCGCTGGACAGCTCGGAGACGTCGCCGGCGAAGGCGCCGCCGCGCGCGTCGACCACCAGCGCGACGCGGGTGTGCTCGCGGCCGGCCAGGGCCAGCTCGGCGACCCGGCCGATCAGCGACGGCGGCAGGTTGTCGATCACGAAGTAGCCGAGATCCTCCAGCACCTTGGCCGCCTCGGAACGGCCGGCGCCGGAGAGCCCGGTGATCACCACGAAATCGACCGCGTGCGGCCATGCCGTCTGTGCGGTGCGGCCTCCCTTGCTCAAGGTCCCCCCTTGCTCGTCGCCGGAGCTTCGGCTGCGGCCGGCGAAGCGGCCGGCGTCCCGTGCAGATGCTGCCAGATCGTCGCGGCCAGGCGCGGGCCGAACCCGGGGACCGCGGCGATCTCCTCGACGCTGGCCTGGCCGAGCTTGCGGACCGAGCCGAACTGGCGGATCAGGTCCGTGCGCCGCGCCTCCCCCACTCCAGGGATGTCTTCGAGGGCGCTGCGGGTCATCGACCTGCCGCGCAGCTTGCGATGGTAGGCGATGGCGAAGCGGTGCGCCTCGTCGCGGACCCGCTGCAGCAGATACAGCGCCTCGCTGGCGCGTGGCAGCACCACCGGGTCGGGCGAGCCGGGCAGGTAGACCTCCTCCATCCGCTTGGCCAGCGAGATCACGGCGAGGTCGGGCCGGTCGGCGG